>CAZJHG010000001.1:0-106038 GCA_964545885.1 uncultured Muribaculaceae bacterium
ACCAGAAAAAGAGAAACAATTGGTAAAATCATTAAAAAAATAGTTAGGAGAAAAGTTAGATTATGGAAAAATTAATAAATGGTTGGTTATCAATATGGATTTATGTAATGGTGATAATTGCAATTATCCTTGTTGCTAAAGTAATAAAAAATAAAGATAAATGGAGTAAGTTAGATATTTATTGTACACTAGCAATAGTTGTATTAGTTCTTCATGTAATAGAAGAGTGGATACTTCCTGGTGGACTACATTATTCTTATAATATAAGTCATGGTTCAAATATATTATCATCTTATCCTATGAATAGACTTACAGATATGATAACTAATTTTGGTGGAGTAATTTTAGGTTGTGTAATTTTAAAATATTTTAGATTTAATAAATCATCAAGTTTAGCAGTTATGTTCTTTTGTTTTATGGAAGTAGTTATTCACATATTGATTGGTGTACAAGATTTAGGAATATTTTATAAGTATGGAGCAAGATTATTTTATGATCCAGGACTAATAACTTCTATATTTGGATTTTTACCACTTGGAATACTTCTTGGGAAAGAACTATTTAAAAGTAAATCTAAACCAAAATTAAAAGATTGGGTATATGCGATAGTAGGAACTTTTGTATTTGCATTTTTACTTATTAATTTACCAGAAGATTTGTTAAAACAAGAAGATAATCCATATTATTTTACTGACAGAGGTTACTATGAAAAATATGGAGAAGAATACGAAAAAGATAATAACTTAGAATATATAATAGAAAATCATAATAATTAACTATAAATTACAATAAAAAGCTAGTGAGCTCCAATGCTTACTGGCTTTTTGTTAAATATTAATTATCATAAATTCAATATTCATTTGTGTCCACACCATATTCAAAGAACTCTTTGTTTCATACCACCAGAAAGTTCACTAGATCTTTTATCCTTAAAATCTTCTAAATTGTATTTTTTTAATAATTCTATTGCATAATTTTTATTTTCAGTATTTAATTTTTTTTGAACTTTCAATCCAAGCAAAATATTATCTACAATTTTTAAATGTTCAAATAAAGCATCTTCTTGTAACATATAGCCAATAACTGGATTATCTATCTTATAAGTTATTTCTCCCTTACTAGCTTTTTCTAATCCAGCTAATATAGAAAGTAAAGTACTCTTACCACAACCAGATGTTCCAACTATTGCTACGAAATCTCCTTCATCAACATCAAAAGATATATCTTTAATAGCTTCTATTTCTCCATTAATAGTATTAAACTTTTTATTTAATTTTTTAACTTCTAATATTTTAGTCATTTAAATTCATAACTAATTCATTAAATGGAACGTATTCATCTAGTAAATTATTATCTATCATTATATTTTCTAAATTTTTATAAGATTCCTCAAATATAGTAGTATTACTTAACCAAGTATCAGCATCTCTATATCTTTTAACAATTAATTCTACATCATTTAATGAAGTATCTGGAAACTGAGGTAGTATTACTTCAGCAACCTCTTTATCAGTATGATTATTTACATATTCTAAACCATTATTTATTGCTGTATTAAATTTTTCTATAATATCTTTGTTTTCATTAATATAACTTTTTCTAGCATAAAATGCTGTATAAGGCATTTCTCCTGACAATTTTCCAACACTACCAACTACATAACCATAACCTTCTTTTTCTAACTTAGTAGCATTAGGTTCAAATAAATTAACGAACTCTCCTGTACCTGCTAAAAAAGTCCCAGATAAAGCAGCAAATTCTACACTAGTATTAACATTTATTTTAGAAATATTACCATTAGCATTTTTAACTCCGTTAAAGAAGTTAAGTGCTGGCATTCCAGAGGCTCTCCCTATCATTATCTCTTTTCCATACAAGTCACTAATATCAAAATTTTCTATCTTTTCTCTAGAAACTATAAACTGACCATCTCTTTTAGTCAAACCAGCAAATGTAACTAAGTAATCTTTTTCTCCATTTTTATATACATATATAGCTGATTCAGGCCCAGCAAATCCAATATCAACTGTATTAGATAATACAGCAGCACTTACTTTATCAGCTCCACTAGTTAAAATAAGTTCAATATCAATCCCTTCATTTTCAAAGTAACCATTTTCTATAGCTACATAAAGTGGTGCATAGAAAATGCTATGAGTAACTTCTGCTAATCTAATTGTTTTCAGTTCACTATTATTTTTCCAATCAATTCCAATAATTCCCAATATTATTAAGATTAAACATCCTATAGCAATAACAACTTTTTTCAAAAAATCCCTCCTATTTTCATAGTATTATATTCTTTTTATTAAATAATGGTTCATAACAAAATTAAACTAAAAAAAAGCCATTTACACTTTCATCATCTTTTGCTATAATTTATACATAATAAGCGAGGTGCGTATTGTGGCAGAAATAACACAAAAAACAGAAATATTATTGGACAGACTATACAATTTAAAAGGTGAAGATAACATCATAATAGGTGAATTGTTAAGTCAAATAATCGATACAGAAAGAGAAATTGGATTTACAGATGAAGCTAAAAAAGCAAACGAATTAAATAAGGTTAATTGTGAAGGAAAATTAGAACTTTTCTTAACACAAAAATCAGCATTTGAAGAGACTTTCCAAGGATTGGGTAACGACACTTTCGCAGAGCTTAGTAATATAGGGGTTGAGCTAGCAGTTGGTGATATTTTAGCTAATATTTCTGATAGGTCTCCAGCATACTGTGAAGGATTAAAAAATGAAATCAACAATTATCAAAATAATATTGATGATGCAGTATTAAAAAGAGGCAACTTAACAGCTACATTAGTTACCTTGGAAAATAGAAAAAGTAAAGCTGAAACAGATAGAGAACAATTAATAGGTTTATTAGAGCAAAGTTTATCTAATGATGAAATTGAAAGAGAATCATTAACAGCTCATTATGTAAAAAAGATACTATCTTCTTTTGAAACTTTTAGTGAAGAAGAATTAACAAAATTAACAAAACTAATTATGTTCCCAGATGAAGGATTGTATCAATTTGATCAAACATATGAAGAAAGATTAGCCAAAGGTTTAATAGGATTAACAGAGGAACCAGAAGAAATTGAAGAAGAAGCAACTATAGAAGAAAGTGAAGAAGAGTATTATGAGAATACATATGAATCAGAAGATATTACTCCTATTCCAGATGAAGAATCTCATTATGAACCAGAAGAAGAAAATCCAGCTGATGAGGAACCAATTACTATAGAAATGTCAAGTGATGAAACATCAGAAGAACAAGATGAAGAAACTGATAGCGAAGAAACAAGTATTATTCCAATTATTCCTATAGTTGAAGAAGATGAAGAAGAATCAGAACCAGTTATTGTCTTAGAATCTAATTCAGAAGAAGAACAAGAAATAGAAGAAAACACATACGAAAAAGAAAATGTAGTACAAGAAGAAAGTAGAGAAGAAAACTTAAATGATTTCGAACATTTCTTAATTGATAATAACATCAACATTAATAAGTTCACAGAAATGAATGACTTAGATAAAGAAGAGATATATTCTAAACTAGAAAATATTGATCGTAATATTATAGCAACAAATTTTGAAACACTAAGAAGTATTGACGCCGAAGAAGAGTCATACAAATATACAAACGGATATATGTATTTAGCTGATGAAGAATTGGTATCAAAAATTAATTTACTACGTATCAAAGGTGTAAGCGAATATAAAATTAAAGAGTTGTTAGGTAAAACAGATAATGGCTTGAAAGAAAGCTATGAAAACCTTTCATCTAGAATAAAATCTATTGAAAACTTACATCGTAATATAGATGAATCGAATATAGATTTAATAAATTGTGATGTTGTAAGATATGAACAAAACTTACAAATGCTTTCAGATAGCGGATATGAATTAGATGAAAAAGAAATTCGCAATCACAATCACTTATTCTTCGAAAGTAAAAACTTTTACGATGATGTATCAGTTTTAAAAGACTATTTAATTAGTATTGTAAAAACAAATGGCAAATATGCTTTATCAGTTTTCTGGAAAACTGGTACTGAGTTGATGGAAGATATAGATTGTTTAATCGAAAATGATTTAGAAGACATGATTTCTAATCATCCAGAGACTTTAGGATTAAATGCTGGCGAAATACTAAAAAGAGTTAAATATTGTGAAATGAAGGGTGAACCTATTTATGAAGGAAATGGTCGTTCAGAATTCTGCAAATATATAACAAGTTATCCTGAATTTTATTCAAGATATGGCTTAAATCCAGAACTTCCTGAATTAATTGACAAAGCCAATGTAAATGATTTATTACCAAATATCATTGGAAATGAAGAATATTCTAAAATGATAATAGATATCTTGAATAAATCATATAAAAGCAACTCTGCTATAGAAGTAGCATTAGAAGATAATTTAGAAGGCAAATTTACTAAATTAAGAACATCATTTGAAGATAAATTTGGTGCTAAAGTAGTAGGAAAGTATACTTATAAATTAAATGATTTGTGTATATCAAAAAATAAATTTGAAAGAAATTTAGCAATAATTTTAAATGCATTATTTAAAAATGATCAACCTACAGAATATATTGAAAATGAAATTATCTTAGCAGCAGCATTATATAATCTACAACAAGAAGCGCAAATTTTAAAAGCAACTGTACAAAAATGTACAGACGCAAACAATGTACTTAATTAAGGAGGGATAAGATATGATGTATTTGAAAGAACTAGGATTCGAAGATGAAATAATCAATGTTATGTGTGCTAACATACCAGTAGAAGCAGTAGAACAACTAGAAGAAAATAAAAGCGTAGTAACTGATAACATAAAGTATCTTATCGACTTAGGAGTAACAAACTACGTTGATGCATTTATAAAATTCTACAATATGTTTTTAATGGATGTTAATACATTTGAAGATATATTTTCAAAATATGATAGAGAAGATTTAGTTGCTAAACTAGAAAAAAATGTAGCAATAATGGAATATCTATAGAAGCAGAGCACTCTGCTTTTTCTTTTATTGGTATAACGAACAAAAATTCGCTTTATAAACAAATTATATAACTAAATATCTATAAGTCATGTTATAATTATAAAAGAAAGCAGGATACAACATGAACTTATTAAATGGACTTAATGACAAACAAAAAGAAGCAGTGCTTCATATAGATGGACCATGTCTTGTAATAGCAGGAGCTGGTTCTGGAAAAACAAGAGTATTGACAACAAGAATAGCTAATTTAATTGAAAATGGTATACCTTCGTATAACATATTAGCGATTACATTTACTAATAAGGCTGCCAAGGAAATGCGAGATAGATTATCTAATATTGTCCCAGATAACAATGCCTTCGTTGGAACGTTCCATTCCTTAGGAGTACGTATTATAAGAGAAAATGCCCCACTACTAGGACTTGATAGAAACTTTTCTATAATAGATAGTGACGATGTTATCTCCTTAATAAAAAAGATTATGAAAGATAAAGGGTTAGACCCTAAATTAACACCTCCCGCTTATATTAGAAACAAAATTAGTAATATAAAAAATGAAATGTTATCAAGTGAAGATATAGTTAAATTTTATAATACACCACAAGACAAAGTAGCAGAGGTAGTGTACTATGAATATATAGATATCTTAAAAAAGAATAATTCTGTAGATTTTGATGATTTACTTAGATTACCAGTTATTTTATTTCAAGAGAATCCTGATGTATTAGAATCATATCAAGATAGATATAAATATATTTTAATAGATGAATATCAAGATACAAATGAAGTACAATATAAACTAAGTAAATTACTAGCAAAAAAATATAAAAATATTTTTATCGTAGGTGACCCAGATCAATCTATATACATGTTTAGGGGGGCTAATTTCCGTAATATTTTAAATTTTGAAAAAGATTATAAAAATGCTAAAGTAATTCCTTTAGAAGAAAATTACCGTTCTACAAAGTATATTCTAGATGCAGCTAACTCAGTAATAAAAAATAATAAAGAACGTAAAGAAAAAACACTATGGAGTAATGTCGGTGAAGGAAATAAAACCAAGTACTTGAGAGCTTATGATGGTAAACATGAAATCCAATTAGTTTTAGATGAAATAAAAAAATTATTAAATGACGGTTACAAAAAGAGTAATATAGCAGTTCTGTATCGAACCAATGCCCAATCTAGAGTTGTTGAAGAAATGTTTTTAAAAGCAAACATGCCATATAAGGTAGTAGGTAGTTATTATTTCTATAATAGAAAAGAAATTAAAGATTTAATTTGTTATTTAAGATTAATACTTAACAATGATGACGAAATAAGCTTAAGGAGAGTTATAAACGTTCCAAAACGTGGTATAGGTGATGCTACAATTGCCAAAATAGAAGAAGAAGCAAAAGAGCAAAATATTTCAATGTTTCAAGCAATTTCAAAAGGCAAAGAGCAACAATTTAAAGAACTAATTATTCATTTAACAAAAGAAAGTGATAATTTATCATTAACTGAATTAATTGACTTAATCTTAACAGAAACAGGAATTCGTGAAGAATATGAAGCTGAAAAAAATATGGAAAATGAAAGAAGATTAGAAGTCTTAGAAGAATTTAAATCTATTACTAAAACATTTGAAGAAAGAACAGGTTCAGTTTCACTAGCAGACTTTCTTGAAGAAATAAGTTTAATAGCTGATATAACAGAACATCAAGATGATGAAGATGTTGTAACATTAATGACTATGCATAGTGCTAAAGGACTTGAATTCGAAGTAGTCTTTCTAGTAGGGATGGAAGATGGTATATTTCCACATCAAAACTCATTCTGTGAAGAAGGCGGACTTGAAGAAGAAAGAAGACTATGCTATGTTGGTATCACAAGAGCTAAAGAAAAACTATATATAACAAATGCCAAACGTCGTATGTTATATGGAAAAGATGTAATGAATGCTCCAAGTCGTTTCATTAAAGAAATAAACCCAGAATTACTAGAAATAGAAAACGAAAAAATGCTTCCAGAAGAACAAATAAATAAAGAATCATTATATCATAATAAGGGAGATGTAGAGTTTAATGAGGGAGACATCATCATGCATACGATATATGGAAGAGGAGTTGTCGTTGAAGTAAAAGGAGACTTCATCTCAGTAGCTTTTGCTAAAAATTACGGAGTAAAAAAATTACTTAAAAATCATAAAAGTATCAATAAGATATAAGAAAGAAGGAAAAAAATGCAATTATTAATTATGGCTGCCGGAATGGGTAGCAGATTTGGTGGACTAAAACAAATAGCTCCAATGGGTCCAAATGATGAGTTTATCATCGATTATTCAATATATGATGCTATCAGAGAAGGTTTTTCAAAAGTAGTGTTTATTATTAAAGAAGAAAACTATGATGTATTTAAAGAAACTATTGGTTCAAGAGTAGAACCACATATTCCAGTAGAATATGTTTTCCAAAAAATAGATAACATACCAGAATTTGTTACTATTCCAGAAGATAGAGTAAAACCATGGGGAACAGGACATGCAATATTATGTGCAAAGGATGCTATAACAGAACCATTCTTAGTTATTAATGCCGACGATTTCTATGGTCACGATGCCTTTAAAGTAGCGGCTGAATTCTTAAAAGAATCAAAATCAAAAGAATATGCGACAATAGGCTATGAAGCAATCAAAACTATGACTGAAAATGGGTCAGTAAAAAGAGGAGTAATTTTTACTAAAGGAGACAAATTAGATTCAATAGTAGAAAGTTCAATTATTGAAGATGGTAATGAGATAGAATGTTCACCATTAAATGGCACAGATAAATTTCATATAAAAAAAGATGCGCTTGTATCAATGAATATGCTTTTATTTGACCCTTCAATATTTCCATATCTAGAAGAGAAAATTGTAGAATTTTTTGAAGAAAACAAAAATTCATTAGAAAAATGTGAATTCTTAATTCCGGATATTTTAGATTCTGCAAATAAAGAAGATTATGCCAACGTTAAAGTATTGCATACAGATGCAACATGGTACGGCGTTACATATAAAGAAGATACAGAAAATGTAAGAAAATCAATAAAAAAATTAGTCCAAGAAGGGAAATACCCTAACGACTTATGGAGGTAATCATGAATCCTAAAGAGAGAATAGAAGAATTAGTTAAAACTTTAAATCAAGCAAATGTTGAGTATTATTTAAATGACAATCCTACTTTAACAGATAACGAGTATGATAGCTTACTAATGGAACTATTCCGACTTGAAGATGAATATCCTGAATACAAACTTCCTGAATCACCAACTCAATCAGTAGGTACAAAAATATTAGACTCTTTTGCTAAAATAACACATGGAACACCGATGTTTAGTTTAGCAGATGTTTTTAATGAAGAAGAAGTAGAAGCCTTTGTTAGCAGAGTAGAAAAAGAAATAAAAAATCCTGAATTCGTTTGTGAATTAAAAATGGACGGTCTAGGAGTAAATTTAACTTACAAAAATGGTTTACTAGTTTCAGCAGCAACTCGTGGCGATGGTGTAGTTGGTGAGGATATCACAAACAATTTTAAGACTATCAAATATGTTCCAATAAAATTAAATGAACCAATCGACTTAGAAGTACGTGGCGAAATATATATGACAAAAAAAAGCTTCGAAGAAGCTAATAAAAAAAGAATCGAAAACGGTGAAGAACCATTTCAAAATCCACGTAACGCAGCAGCTGGTTCAGCAAGACAATTAGATAGTAAAATAGCTAAAGAAAGAAAATTAGATACTGTTTTATATCATGTACCAGGAACTTTAAACGATACTCACTCAGAAACTTTAGAACATTTAAAAAAACTTGGTTTACCAGTAAATCCAAACTACACAATTGCTCACAACTTTCAAGAAATTAAAGATTTCATTGCTGAATGGACTGAAAGAAGACCCGCATTGCCATATGAAATCGATGGTATAGTAATCAAACTAAATGATATAGAAGGTCAAAGAAAAATGGGAAATACTGCAAAATATCCAAGATGGGCAGTTGCGTACAAATTTCCTGCTGAAAAAGTAGTAACTCAACTAGAAGATATTATTTTTACTGTTGGTCGTACTGGACAAATAACACCAAACGCTGTCCTTTCTCCAGTAAAAGTAGCTGGAAGTACTATAAGAAGAGCAACACTACATAACGAACAATATATTATAGACAAAGATTTACATATAGGAGATTATGTTGTTATACATAAAGCTGGAGATGTAATTCCTGAAGTAGTAGAACCAGTATTAGACAGAAGAAAAAATGTTTCAATATTCCAAATGATAACATCATGTCCAATCTGTAATACACCATTAGTAAAATCAGCTTCTGGAATCGACTACTTATGTCCTAACGATCACTGCCCAGCACGTAAAATAGAAAGTTTAATACATTTTGTTTCACGCCCAGCAATGAATATAGATGGTTTAGGTGATGCAATTATCGAAGATTTCTATAATATGAGTATAATAACTAAGATAGAAGACATATATAATCTGAAAAATAAAAAAGAAGAACTAATTGAATTGGAAGGTTTCGGTAATAAAAGTGTTGACAACTTAATTACATCAATAGAAGCAAGCAAAACTAACTCACTTGAAAGATTACTTTTTGCTTTAGGAATTCCAGGTATAGGTGCTAAAACCGCTAAAGTACTAGCTAAAAAATACGATAACATAGAGAATCTTATGAATGCCACAATAGAAGAACTAACTAATATCAAAGATATTGGAGACATCCTAGCCAATAACATTTATGGATATTTTAAAGACGAAAAGAATATCGAATTAATTAATAATTTAAAAGAAATTGGTATTAATATGGAATACAAAGGTGAGAAAACATTAACGAATCAATTAATATCAAATAAAAAGTTCGTTATAACAGGAACAATCAGTTTTATGTCTAGAGATGAAATAAAAGCTTTATTAGAAAAATACGATGGTACTACAGTTGACTCCGTAAGTAAGAAAACTGATATAGTAATAGTAGGTGAATCACCAGGTAGCAAGTACGATAAAGCATTAAAACTGGGCATAGAAATTTGGAACGAAGATAAACTAAAAGAAGTTATAGATTCACTATAGCTTCTTTTAAATTGATTCCCTGTCAAAAGGTTGCTACTTTCATTTTTAAATGATACAATATCATTATAATAGTAAGGAGTAGAGAATGAAAAAAATAACTAAAATAACAATAACATTTATGGCACTATTTTGTTTAATGGTTAGTCATATATCAGCCAAAGAAATATTTCAATATAATTGGGAAAACAAAAAAATGGAACTTGTGAAAGAAAATGGAACAACAGATTCAGATGGAAATGCTTTATATCAATATGAATTTGCAGACAATAACTATCCATTTAAAGATGGTTATGTAACAGGAAAAATTAGTATAAATGAAAAAACATCAAGTACTGTTCTATATTCATATTTAACAAAATATGATAGTGATGGTAAAGAAGAAAAAACTTTAACTATAAATGATGCACTAGTATTTTCAATAAAATCAGATAAAGATTATTTATATGCATTTGTCGTTAATTCAAACAACAACGTTAGAGAAAATAGTAACAGTGCTTCGTTAAGTTACGATATAAGAGTTAGAATTCTAAAAATAAATGAAAATATGGAAATTGTAACAGAAATTGATTTGACAGATACTATTACAGAAGAAATGGAAGCTAATGATAGTGAATATTTGTTTCTTCTAATTTCGTTACTACCAAAAGTAGTTGGTTATGATAACATAGCGATAACAGATGATGAAATAGCTATATTATACAATTATCAAAATTTTATAGTAATAGACAAAGAATTAAAAAAAGTAGAAACAGTTGAAATGAATACGAAAAACTTCAAAAAGTATTTTCCTAATAAATTTACCATGATTGAAAATGTAGCAGATTACATACTTGCAATTAGTAAAATAGAATCAGAAATGCCTTCACCAGAAGATTTTCCAGAGTCACTACAAATATCAATAGATTCAAATGATACTAATAGCGTCGGAAGTGGAGTACACTTTGTAATGGGGCTCCCATCTGAAGCTGACGATAAATATGGTTTATACATTGAAAGTCAAACATCAACTGGCAAAAGTGACAATGGAAATAGTCAACCATATTTTACCGGTATAAATGCTTTCATAGAATATTATAATTCCAAAGAAAAAAGCTTATGGAAATATGAGTCAACCGACTATCTTGCATTCTTAGATACACATATTATCAATGGATATGTAGTGACAATAGGTATTAATATTGACTTATCAGATGATACATCACTAGAAAAAATAAATACCGATATCTTAGTATTTGACTCAGAAGGAAATATAGTTCAAACAATATCAGATGATTCATTCTATTTAGGCTTATTTCCATCAGAAAACGGATTTATCGCAACTAACATCAGCAATCTAAATGAGCAAATAAATGTAGACGATATGATCCTAAATACTATAACATCACTACTTAGTGGTAATTACAATCTATTAGGTACTATCGATTCAGAAATTAAGATTAAAGAAAAGTATCAATCAAGTAGCATAACAATACAAACAAATAATGTAGTGTATAATCTATTAAACAAAATAGACACAAAAATAGAAGGAAAAGGTAATATCGAAGTTGTTGACTCTTCTAAAAAAGGTGAATCAGTTACATTTAAAGTTCAACCAGAAAAAGGCTATGTTTTAAAAGCTGTAAAAGTAACCGATAAAGATGGAAACACAATAACATTCAATGATTATACATTTACAATGCCTTCATCAGATGTTACTATCGAAGCTACATTTGTACCAGAAAACCCTGATACAGTAGATATAGCAATAATAACAATAGCTACAATAAGTATAGTATCTATAGTTATAATACTTAAAAAGAAAAACAAATTAAATTGGTTAAAATAACAAAAAAATTCACATCAAATTTGATGTGAGTTTTTTATTTTGTTAATCCTTCTACATACTCCAAGTCAGCATTAAATAACTTTAAATACTGCTTTATAAAATAATATTTATCTAATTCATTATCAAAAATCATATCGGCTAATTTAAGTGCTTTTTCCATTTTTACTTTGCCAAATCCATCAAGTAAACGATTGTATTGCTCGCCATCCTTTGTTTCAAACATCGCAAAATCTTTATCGAGATTATATCTTTTCTTTTTATACTTTTCATACTCAGCATTAACATATTCTTTATCAATCTTATCTTCAACAACAGCTTGAATTATATGTGTTACTAAATTAATATTGTTTTGAGCAATTTCAGGACTCAAAGTTCCGTTAAAACATCTTATTTCAATATGGTCATCTGTGTTAGCAGATTGTTCAATTTCATACTGCAATTTGGAAAAATCAAAATTGTTAAAGTTAAATACTGGTCTAAACTTCAAATCATTTCTAAGAAAATTTTTAAAACCACTCATCATAATACCAGGTGATTTATAGTTATAATTATCTAACATATCTACAAAAGATCTAACTCGTTTAGGAGTCATCATAGGAGAAAAAACACAATGTATTTCATCTCTAAATTTCAAATAAGAACGTGGCTTATCTCCTCTCCCATATCCGAATTTAAAGATAATAGGTTCAAACACTACTAAAGTTTTAAGTAATAAAGATAGTTTTTCAGGTGTATTAATTAGATGAGTACCTATATGAATATGGTTTGAAGTATTACCAGCTAATGTTGCCCCAGTATCATATAGCATTTCATATATATCATAAAAATTATTCCAATTTTTTTTAGTATTATTTAATATAGGTGTAACTATTTCAGCAGAAGCGGTTTGCTCTTGATGAACTACATACCTTTCATTTTCATCAAGCTCATGAATGTCATTGAAAAGTTCTGTCATTAAAACAGCTTTATTTAGTTGGACATTATTAACTTCTATTTCATTTCCAAATGTAATATCTTCCGAAAGAACCAAATTTCTTCTAAATTTCATAGGTAATTTATTAATTTCTTTAAACAAATTATCAAGTTCATCTTTAGTTAGTGAAGACAATATAATATTTCTAGATTTATTAATACTTAACATAGCCATCCCACCTTTTGGAAGTTTATGATATAAAAAGATTTCATTAAAGTCAAATCCAGCTCTTACATATAATGTAAAAAGCGTAAATAATTGATAATAATATCATATTGTAGTATAATTTAAGTACCTAAAAAGAGGTGGGAAAAAGAATGAATAAAATAAAAAAATTTTACAAAGAACATCGTATTTTCACAATTTTAATGGCTATAGTATTAGTGTGTATAGTACTTATGGCTACTATCTTAATTCAATGCTTTTATGTAGGTAACGGAACAGACAAATATGGAAATAGATTAGAAGGAATAGAAAACTATAAAATAGCAGAATCTCGTCAAAGTGATTTCCAAAACAACATAGCTAATAATGAAAAAGTAAAATCTGTAGACCTTACTATAACAGGAAAAATTATTTATATTACAATGCAAATAACTGAAGATGTTGCCCTAGAAGAGGCTAAGAGTATTGCCATAAAATCATTAGAAGAATTTACTGAAGAAGAGCAATCATTTTATGATTTTAATATAACATTAAAACAAAATTCTAGTGATAAAAGTGATGGATTTATTATTTCTGGAGCAAAAAATAAAAATGGTTCAGGTTTTACATGGAATAATAATCGTCAAGTAGAAGAAAGCTCTGAAGAGGAGACCGCATAATTATGAAAAAGATTAAAATAAGTAAAAAAACTATCGTAATTACTCTGATAGTTTTATTATTCGCAATTGCTTTAGGAATTACAACATATAAAATCTTAAATGACGAAAATAAACTAACTGTCGATGAAAAAGAATGGATTACTCAAAATATTAATGTTGTCCAAAATATCAATGTTCCCAACAATTTAGATATATTCGGAAAAAATGGTAGTGGAGTCTTCTTTGACTTTATAAAAGACTTTGAAAGCAAATATAACATTGAAATAAATGAAGTTACTTATAATATAGGTGAAGACGTAACTGAAAATTCATTTAAAGTAGTTTATGATATTGAAGATGACAATGTTGTATTTTATGAAGAACATTATGTAATAATAAGCAAAGGAAAATCCAACATAAGTTCAATTTCTCAACTAAGCAGTAAAAAAATTGGTGTTTTAACAAAAGATGAAAAAAGTATTTCAAAATATTTGAGTAATGTTAGCAATACAATAATAAATACATACGAAACATCAACTAATTTATTTCAAGCTTTAGAAACTAATTTAGATATCGAATATGCAATTATTCCTTTAGAAGAAAATTTAACTTCTATTTTAACTTCAAATTATTACATTGATTACCATATTAGTGATTTAAATAAATACTTTGTTTTCGATGTAAAAGAAGATGATACATTAGGTCATATAATAAAAAAATACTTCGTATCTTGGCAAAAAGACAATTTAGCATCTTCAATTAATACTAATGAATTAAATACATTTATTAGTGCTTTATCAATATCAGACAAAGAAATAGATACTATTCAAGCTAAAACATATACATATGGCTTTGTTAACAATAGTCCATATGAAGTTCTTATCGGTGGTAACTATGGTGGAATAGTAAGTGAATATTTAACTAGATTTAGTGAATTTAGTAAAACAGACTTTAAATCAGTAAAATATAGTAATTTTTCAAAATTTACTGAGTCACTAGCTAACCAAAAAGTGGATTTATATTACAATTACTATAATTTAGATACAAAATATCAAGAAATATATTCGTTAATGAATGTTTCATTCGTTGTAACAGCAACAGAATCTAACCCATTAGTAATGAATTCTATTGTATCCCTTAGTGGAAAAACCGTATATGTTCAAAAAAATAGCATAATTGAAAAATATTTGAATTCATTAGGTGGAATAAATATAAAAACATATACTAATGAAAAAGAATTAAAAAAATTATCAAAAAAAGATAATATTATAGTCCTAGATAGGGAAGTATTTAATTATTATAAAAAATCAGACTTAGTTAATTATACAGTTAGATATAGTAATACATTATCAGATACATATAGTTTCTATGTAAAAGGAAATAGTACATTCAATTTACTATTTGAAAAATATATTCAAACATTAGACCCTGAAGAAATTAGAGTAAAAGGAAATTACAATCATACATATACAATAGAATCAGGGACATTACTTGGTCAAGTTGCTAAATATTCATTACTTGTAATTGTTTCAGTTACAATAATAATACTTTTGGCCTACCGTTCTACCAAACGTATTAAAATAGCTAAAAAGATAAAAAAAGAAGACAAAATGAAATATATTGATCAACTAACATCTTTAAAAAATAGAAATTATTTAAATGAAAACATAGCTAACTGGAACAAAAACACCATTTATCCACAAGCTACAATTATAGTTGACTTAAATCAAGTTAGAAATATTAATGATACATTAGGTTATGAACAGGGAGATGCCCAAATAAAAGCAGCAGCCAACGTTCTAATCAAAACTCAACTAGACAATACCGATATTATGAGAACAGATGGAAACGAATATTTAATTTACTTAGTAGGATATCAAGAAAAACAAGTAGTTAGCTATATAAGAAAAATATACAAAGAATTTAAAAATTTACCATATGAACATGGTGCAGCAATAGGTTACAGTATGATAACCAACGATATGAAATCAATTGAAGACTCAATCAACGAATCAGTAGAAGATATGCGAACTAAGAAAGAAGAACAAGAAGCAGTTAAAAATGAAGAAAAAGAATAAAAAAAATTTCTTCGAAAGATTTTGGGAAGCCTTTTGGAGACCAGAAATGCTGGTTCTTCCTGGACAACTCGCTTTCTTTCTTTTTCTTTCGATAGTACCAACCATTACATTAATAGGTTATGCATGTTCATATTTAAATTTATCAAACGAACTAGTTCAATCATTTCTTTCTAATATACTAAGTGAAGAAATATCTAGTCTAGTAGCACCAATATTAACAGCAACAGAAATTACTCCAACATTCTTTATTTCCTTAGGAGTAGGATACTTTACTGCAAGTCAAGGAATGTCATCAATAATTGTTGCTTCCAATACAATATATGGTATAAAAGATTCGGGTTTCTTTAAAAGAAGATTAAAAGCTATCATAATGGAACTTATAATTGTATTACTATTTATCTTTATTTTAGTAGTTCCATTACTCGGAAATAGTATTATAGGATTGTTACATTATTTTAACCTTGATACAACAACAACAGAAATAGTAATATATACATTAAACTTATTAAGTGGACCAGTATCATGGTTAATCATATTCTTATTTATCAAAACTATCTATACTATGGCACCAGACAAAAAATTTTCAAGCAATAGTGTAAATGGTGGTGCATTGTTTACAACAATAGCTTGGATTGGTATAACAGAATTATATTCTTATTACATTTCTAATTATGCCAATTACTCAGTATTTTATGGTAGTTTAGCTAATATAGTAATTTTAATGCTTTGGGTTTACTTCCTATCATATGCATTTGTTATAGGTATGGCTATGAACTATCGTCAAGACTTAGAAAAAACTGGTGTAATAGAAATTAGTAAAGTAATAGAAGAATCTGCTAATAGTGCACCTGTATTACCAGAGGGACCTAAAGAAGAAAAAAATAAAAAAGTTAAACAGAAAAAAATAGATAAAACTAATAATGAAAAAAACATAGAGAACCAAGAAAAAACACAATAACTTGGTTCTTTTTTTCTCCAAAAAAATAATAATTTGATATAATAAATACTGGTGATAAAAATGGAAGAAGTAATTAAATACCTAGTAACTTCGTTAGGTTTACAAGAAACACAAATTAAAGAAGTACTATCAATGCTTGCAGAAGGAGCAACAATTCCTTTCATAGCTCGTTATCGTAAAGATAAAACTGGTAACTTAAATGAAGACCAAATAAGAGTTATAGAAGAACAATACAGATACCAAGAAAATCTTCTTAACAGAAAAAATGATGTAATAAGATTAATTGATGAAAAAGGAATGCTTACTCCTGAAATACAGGAATCAGTCCTAAAATGTACCAAATTAACAGAAGTAGAAGACATCTATCGTCCTTATAAAGAGAAGAAAAAGACTAAAGCAAGTGAAGCTATTAAAAATGGTTTAGAACCACTAGCTAAAATGATAATGTCATTTCCTACAACAGGAAACTTAGATGATATGGCGAAAAAATTTATTAATGAAAATGTCAAAGACACAGCTGCTGCTTTAGAAGGAGCAGGTTATATTATAGCTGAATGGATTAGTGATAATGCTGCATATCGTAAATGGATTCGTTATAATGTTTTTTCTAATGGTACAATAACATCTAAATTAAAAAAGAACGCTGAAGATGAACATAAACTATATGAAATGTACTATGAATTCACTGACCGTGTTAAATATATCAAACACTATCGTGTACTAGCCCTTAATAGAGGAGAAAAAGAAAAAATACTAACAGTATCTATTGATATGGATAATGACGCAATACAAAGTTATTTAGAAAGTAAACTAATCAAAAATGATTCATCATTCGTAGTAGATTTAGTAAAAGATTCAATTAAAGACTCTTTAAAAAGATTAATTTTACCTAGTATTGAAAGAGAAATTCGTAGTGAATTAACAGAGTCAGCAGATAAACAAGCTATTGAAACATTCTCTACCAATCTAGAACATCTTCTTTTAACAAGACCAATCAAAGGTATGGTAGTACTAGGATTCGACCCTGGCTATGTCAACGGATGTAAACTAGCTGTCGTAGACAAAAATGGTAAATACCTTGATTCAACAGTCGTAAAACCATTCTTAAATGGTTCTAACCAAGATAAATACATAGAACAAAGCAAAGTAATAGTTAAAAACTTAATAGAAAAATACAATGTTGATATTATTTCTATTGGTAACGGAACAGCTTCTCGTGAATCTGAAAAATTCTGTGCTGAATTAATTAAAGAATATAACTTAAATTGTAAGTATGTAATTACATCAGAAGCAGGAGCATCAATCTATAGTGCTTCAAAACTAGCTATAGAAGAATTTCCTGATTTAGCTGTTGAAAAACGTAGTGCGGTATCAATAGGTCGTCGTCTTCAAGATCCACTATCAGAACTAGTTAAAATAGATCCTAAATCAATTGGAGTAGGAGAATATCAATATGATGTAAATCAACACGATTTGACAGATGCCCTTGACTTCACAACATCCAAAGTAGTTAACGAAGTAGGTGTAAATATTAATACTGCTTCAAAGAGTATTTTAAAATATGTATCAGGACTTACTAAATCAGTAATAGAGAATTTATATAAAGCAAAAGAAGAAAAAAAATTCACATCTCGTGAAGAAATCAAAAAAATAAAAGGTATGTCTGATAAAGTATATGAACAATCAATAGGATTCCTTCGTATTCCAGATGGAACTAATCCACTAGATAAAACAGGTATCCACCCTGAAAGTTATGATACTACAAACAGCTTATTAACAAAGCTATCCTTAGATATCAAAGATATCAACACTCAAGAATTTAAAGATACACTCTCTAAACAAAATGCCTTTAAATTATCAGAAGAACTAAATAGTGATATTTATACAATAGAAGATATAATAAAAGAACTTCTAAATCCAGGTTTAGACCCTCGTGATGAACTAGAAGCACCTATCTTAAAGAGTGATATCCTTCATATCGAAGATTTAAAAGTAGGTATGGAACTTCAAGGTACAGTAAGAAATGTTGCTTCATTTGGAGCTTTCATAGATATCGGTCTTCATGATGATGGATTAGTACACATTTCTAAAATGAGTAAACAATTTGTCAAAAATCCAAATGACATAGTACATGTTGGAGACATCGTAACTTGTTACGTAGCAGACATTGATTTAGTAAAACAAAAAGTTCAATTAAGTTTAATAAAAAATGCTTAAAAGAGATATTATAAAATCTCTTTTTTAATGTATATACATAATAAATAATTCTATTTGTGGTATAATATTTCCATAGGTTAATGAAAGAAGTGTAACTATGAAA
This sequence comes from uncultured Muribaculaceae bacterium, assembly GCA_964545885.1. Taxonomy (GTDB): domain Bacteria; phylum Bacillota_I; class Bacilli_A; order RF39; family UBA660; genus Coprovivens. The sequence continues at coordinate 19,066 of CAZJHG010000001.1, forward strand.
AAATTAAATATTCACCCAGCAATCTATTATTTTATAACAATTATATACTTAGAGATAATAGCCAAAATTACTATTACTAACCAATTCTTTAATGATGGACTTATATATATGATAATATTTACTATTCCAACAGTTATTTTGTTAACACTTATAACTAAATTATTTAATCCTAAAACTAACAAAATAATATCAATAATTTTATTATTAATCATTACGCTATACTTTGGAACCCAATATGTATATGCAACATTATTCTCGGTACCATTTTCATTCTCAAGTATTGGAATGGCTGACCAAGCTTTAGATTTTATAAATATTATAAAAGATACTTTGATAAAATATTGGTACTACATATTAGCTATCATAATACCATTTATTTTATTTATAATCTTTAATAAAAAAATTGATTTCAATAGATACCATAAACATTCAATAATATCTTTAATTATTATGTTTATAATTTCTTACTTATCAACATTTTTATTATTAATTCCTAATAGTAACAATGATGAATCGGCTAAAAAACTTTACTATAACACTGATGCACCTAGTGCAATAATAAATAAATTTGGAGTATTAACATATACAAAAATTGATATAAAACGTAACATATTTGGTTATGAATCTGAACTTATTATCGTTAATCCGTCAAATACAAACAAAGATAAAAAAGATGAAGAAGATATCGTCTTAGGAGATAACAAATTAGATATTGATTTCTCATCACTAGAAACAGACAACAAAGAAATACAAACATTAAACAACTATATGAATAAATCAGAAGCAACAAATCAAAACCAATATACTGGAATGTTCAAAGGAAAAAATTTAATATTTATATTGGCAGAAGGTTTTAATGAAATAGCAGTTGACGAAGATAGAACTCCTACATTATACAAAATGGTAAATAATGGATTTGTCTTTAATAATTTCTATTCCCCAGTATTTTTGAGTACTACTGGTGGAGAGTTCCAAGCTACAACAGGCTTAATACCTACGCAAGAAATTTTAAGTTTATGGAAAAAAGAACAGCCAACTATTTCTTATGCTTTAGGAAATGCCTTAGGAAATATAGGATATCGTGCTCAAAGTTATCATGACTGGACATATACATACTATAAAAGAAATATTACAATGGAAACGCTAGGATTTAGTAATTACACCGGATGTGGTAATGGTTTAGAAGAGCGAATGGACTGTGGCTGGTTACCATTTGATAGTGAAATGATAAACGTAACTACTGAAGACTATTTAAATAAAGAAGGAAACTTTGTAACTTACTATGTAACAGTAAGTGGACATTCTCCATATAATTCTGGAGACAATATTGCTAAAAAACATTATGATACAGTAGAGTCACTAGAATATTCGAGTTCTGTAAAATACTACTTATCTTCACAAGTAGAACTTGATAAAATGTTAGAAACACTTATTACTAAGTTAGAAGAAGCTGGTGAACTAGAAGACACTGTAATTGCTTTGGTTGGAGATCATTATCCATACACATTATCAACCGATGAAATGAATGAAGTATCAGACTATGAAAAAGACGGAACGATTGAAGTAAATAGAAGTAACTTCATCCTATGGAATAGTGAAATGGAAGAACCTATTATAATTGATAAAGTAGGTGGTCAAATAGATGTATTACCAACATTATTAAACCTATTTGGAGTGGAATATGACTCTAGATTAATAGTTGGTAAAGATATTCTAAGTAACAGTGATGGCTTAGCAATATTCTCCAATAGAAGTTGGGTATCGGATTATGGTGCATATAATTCAAGTACTAGAAAATTCACCTTAAAAGAAGGCAAAGAACTAGACGATATCAATGAATATGTAAAATCAATGAATACAAGAGTAGCTAACGCATTTAGTATTAGCAAAATGATAATAGATAACGATTATTACACTTATGTTTTAGGAAGTGAGTGATAAATATGTGTGGAATCGCAGGTTATATTAGTAATAATAAAAAGCCGACAAAAAAAGTATTAAAACAAATGACTGATAGAATAGCTCATCGTGGACCAGATGGAGAAGGATTTTATGTCGACGAAATGGCAGCATTAGGTCATAGAAGATTAGCTATTTTAGATTTAACAACTGGAGATCAACCAATATTTAACGAAACAAAAGATATAGCAGTTGTCTTCAATGGAGAGATATATAATTATCAAGAATTAACAGAAGAGCTAAAAGAAAAAGGTCATAAGTTTATAACAACTACTGATACAGAAGTGTTAGTTCATGGTTATGAAGAGTGGGGACATGACCTAGTTCATAAGCTAAGAGGAATGTTTGCTTTCGCTATTTGGAATAAAAACGAGCAAGAATTATTTAGTGCCAGAGATGGATGGGGAATAAAACCATATTACTACTATGAAAACGATGAAGTATTTATGTTTGCTTCAGAATTAAAAGCATTCTTAGATCATCCTGATTTCAAAAAAGAATTCAATGATGAAATTTTATCATCATACCTATGCTTCAACTCCGTACCAACAGAAGAAACTTTCTTCAAAGGAGTAAAAAGATTAGAACCAGGGCATTCACTAACTTACAAGGATAAAAAAGTTACAATAGATAGATTCTTTAAATTAGAATTTGATGAAAAAGAAAAAGACATTGAATATTATGCTGAAGAAATAAATAAAGCAATGAATGACTCTGTAACAAGACATTTTCATGCAGATGTTGAAGTAGGATCATTACTATCAAGTGGAGTAGACTCTTCATATATAGTATCTATTGGTAAACCAAACAAAACTTTTACCGTTGGCTATGATAACCCCAAATATAATGAAATAAACTATGCTGAAGATTTATCTGAAAAATTAGGTATTCAAAATATCTCAAAAAAAATATCTCAAAAAGAATATATTAAAAATTTCCCAAAACTTATGTATCACATGGATGAACCATTAGCTGATCCATCAACAATAGCATTATATTCTATAGCAGAACTAGCATCTCATCACGTAAAAGTTATTACATCCGGAGAAGGAGCTGATGAATTATTTGGTGGCTACAACACATACAAAGAAGAAATAGACCAAGCTTGGTACATGAAAATACCATTTCCAATTAGAAGATTTGCTTCAATGATAGCTGGAATATTCCCAGAAGTAAGAGGTTTCAATTTCATCTATCGTCGAGGTAAACATCTAAAAGATTACAACATAGGACTAGGTCGTGTTTTTAGAGACGAAGAAGCAATGAAGATAGTAAAAGCTCCTAATCAAAAACATACTAAAGACATAGTTGCACCATTCTATGAAGAATATAAAGACAATTCAACTATGGTCCAAAGACAAGTAATCGACTTTTATTTCTGGTTAGTAAGAGACTTCCTACATGCTGTAGATAGAAGTGGGTCAATGTTCGGCATTGAATGTCGTACTCCATTCCTAGATGAAAAAGTATACGAAATAGCAAGACACTTACCGGTATCAGCTAAAATAAATAAAGAAACTACCAAAGTAGCATTAAGAAAAGCAGCCCAAAAAGAAATACCAAATGAATCTTATAAAAAGAAAAAACTTGGTTTTCCAGTCCCTTTAAGAGAATGGGTTAGAGAAGACGAACTATATAATGAAATAAAAAAAGAATTTAACACAAAAAATGCTGATAAATTCTTTGATACAAAGCGAATAAACAAACTATTAGAAGACCATAAAAGTGGCAAAAAAGATTGCTATAAAAAAGTATGGACTATCTACACATTCTTAGTTTGGTATAAACAATACTTTGAAGAAGCTTAATTCAAAATATGAATAAAAACTAAAATAAAAAGATGGATTAATTCAAATCCATCTTTTACTTTGTCCCATAAATCCTATCTCCAGCATCTCCAAGTCCCGGAACAATATACTTGTTTTCATTTAAGTATTCATCAATACTAGCACAATATATCTCAACGTCTGGATGTTTCATCTTTACAGCATCTATTCCTTCTGGAGCCGCTATAATACATAAGAATTTAATCTTTTTTACACCTTTATTTTTTAATAGATCAATAGCATCTATAGCAGAACCACCAGTAGCTAACATAGGATCAAGTAAGAATACTTCTCGTTTTTCTATATCTTTTGGTACCTTAAAAAAGTAGTTAACAGGTACAAAAGTCTCCTCATCTCTATACATACCGATATGACCAATCTTTGCATTAGGTACAACAGAAATAACTCCCTCAAGCATTCCCATACCAGCTCTTAAAATTGGTACGAACGCATATTTATCTTCATCTAATTTATGAGTATCCATCTTTTGTATTGGGGTCTCAATAGTAGTTTTTACTAATTCAACATCATTCATTGCTTCATAACATAGAAACATTGCAATTTCTTTTATTAACTCTCTAAATTCTTTTGTACCAGTATTTTTGTCTCTTAAAATAGATAATTTGTGTTCTATTAATGGATGTTTTAATTCAATTACTTTCATAAATAACTCCTAACTATTTTTTTGATTTCGTATTTATTTTATTATCTTTTTCTAATTCATTTTTAATTTCATCAATAATTTCTTTCTTTAATGAAATAGTTAACTCATTTTTTATATCATTCTTAAGTTTATCTAGCACATCATCTTCTGTATCATCATCTTCATGGCAAGTACAACAGTTACATTCACAATTTTCTTCATCATCTTCATCACTAGGTAATGCAAGATTTAAAATAATACCTACAATAGAAGCCAAACTCATACCAGAAATTGTAACTGATAAATCTCCACTATTAATTGCTATAACAGCACCACCTAGCCCTAAAACTAACATCGATGAAGCTACAATAACATTTTTAGAATCTTCAAAATTAACTTGATTACTAATTAATACCTTTAATCCATTAACAGCAATGAATCCATATAACAATAAAGAAACACCACCTAATACAGCATTAGGTATAGTAGAAACTAAAGCAGTAAACTTACCTAAGAAACCAATAGCAATAGCTATAATAGCAGCCAGTCCAATAACTTTAACTGAAGCAACCTTAGTCATACCTACTACAGAAGTATTCTCTCCATAAGTTGTATTTGCAGGACCTCCTAACATACCAGCTACAAAAGTAGCAATACCATCTCCCATAAGTGTTCTATCTAATCCAGGTTCATTAATTAAATCTTTACCAATAATATTACTTAAAGATTTATGATCTCCAATATGTTCACATATCGTAACAAGTGCAATTGGTGCAATAGTAAGTACAGCAGCAAAACTAATTTTATAATCCACAAAAGGTAATACAAACTCAGGCATAGCAAAGAAACTAGCCTCTTTAACAGCTGTAAAATCAACCATACCAAGTATTACAGAAAGTATATATCCTGAAAATATTCCTATTAAAAATGGAATAACTTTTAAAAATCCTTTAGCCTTTGTCATAACTATAGCAGTTACTAAGAATGAAGCAAAAGCAACGAGTACAACTTTCCATTCAAATGGTGTTCCCTCAGCTAAACCAATCTGACTAATAGCAGAAGGTGCTAATCCCAAACCTATAATCATTATCATAGGTCCAATTACTACTGGAGGTAAAAGTTTATCCAACCAAGCCTTTCCAGCAATTTTAATAATAAGTGCAACTAGAACATATATTAAACCAACAACCATAATTCCAGTCATTGCTCCACCTATACCGCCTTTCATATAAGCAGCCGCGATAGGAGCTATAAAAGCAAACGAACTTCCCAAATAAACAGGCGATTTACCTCTAGTACATAATATATATATTAATGTACCAATTCCTGATGTAACAAGCGCCACTGGAATAGTAAGAACAGTTTCACCAGCAGCGGCATTAACCAATATAGGAACTAATATAGTAGCTCCAAACATTGCAAATACATGTTGTAAAGCAAGAACAATCCATTTACCCAATGGTGGACATTCATCAATGTCGTACAACATTTTTTTCTTTTTCATAAAATTCCTCCTTCAAAGAGTAGATACTTTTATACAAAAAAAGAAGATATTTCATAAATAAAATATCTTCTAATTTCAATAAATAGTAAATGATAAAGTAGGAAAAACTCTCCCAGTACTAATAGTAATACTATCAGTTGGTTTATATACTAGGTTGTATTTCTTTTCTCTAATCATATTTTTACACCCTTTATAAAAGAATAATATAAGTAAACTAAAAAAGCAAGTAAAATTTTTTGAAATTATTATGTGGATTTTTATGTAAAGAGACATCTAAATTGTGGATTAATAATTATTGTATATTTATAATATAATTAATAATATATATATTGAGGTGACATATATGATAAATATCAAAATAGATTCAAGAAAAATAGTTCCTGGAGATACTTTCGTAGCATTAAAAGGAACAACAGTAGATGGTCATGACTTCATAAATAAAGCAATCTCTAATGGAGCTACTAAAGTAGTAGTAGAACATAATGTAGAGTGTGGTGTTGAAAAACTAATTGTAGAAGACACTAATAAATGGTTAACTGACTACATAAGTAACACTTATTCCAAAGAAATAAATGAAATAAATATAATAGGAGTTACAGGTACAAATGGCAAAACTACTACAGCATATCTAACTTACCAAATATTAAATGCTCTAGGTTCTAAAACAGCGTATATTGGTACAATAGGTTTCTACCTTCCGGATGAAGACTTTATTGAACTACCTAATACAACACCAAATATTTTAGATTTATATGAATTACTACTAACTGCCAAAGAAAAAGGCTGTAAAAATGTCATGATGGAAGTAAGTTCACATGCACTACATCAAGAAAGAGTAAAAGGAATTATATACAAAGTAGCAGCATTTACAAATCTTACTCAAGATCATTTAGATTACCATATTACTATGGAAAACTATCTAGAAGCTAAGAAACTTATCTTAAAACAATTAGATGGTCCTATGATAGTAAATATGGATGATCCGTACGGAGTAAAATGGTTAGATTATAGTAACACTCAAACACTAGGTAAAAATGGAGTAGAATATAAAATAGATGATTATAATGATACAGAACATGGTACTATGATTAATTTCAGTACTAAAGAAAAAGAATACCAAGTTGAAACTAACTTACGTAGTACATTCAACGTATATAACTACTTAACAGCTTTATCTCTAATTAATAACCTAGGCTTCAGTGTTGAAGATATTATCAAGGTAACAAGCTCAATCTATCCCCCTAAGGGAAGATGCGAACAAGTCAAAGTAAAAGAAGGAGAAGCTGTAATAGATTATGCTCATACTCCAGATGCAGTAGAAAAAATAATCAATGCTTTCACAGTAAATAAAAAGGGTAGAGTAATAACAATTGTTGGTTGTGGAGGAGATAGAGACCCTAAGAAAAGACCAATTATGGGCCGCATTGCTGCAGAAAACTCTGACTACGTAATCTTTACATCAGACAATCCTCGTACTGAAGACCCACAAACAATAATGAATGACATCCTAGCAGGAGTACCAACATCTAACTATGAAGTAGAACTAGATAGAAGAACAGCTATCAAAAAAGCACTAGATATGATAGAAAAAGATGACGTAGTATTAATACTAGGTAAAGGACATGAAGATTACCAAATAATCGGTCATGACAAAATACATTTAGATGATGCTGAAGAAGTAAGAAAATATATAGAAGAGACTAAGTAACAGCTTTAGAAGGCCGCTGAAGCTCTACCAAACACGCAAAAATTATCAAAAAATGCAAAAAAGTAGGCAAAAACACTTGATTTTTAGTGAAATCCGAGTATAATTAAAAATGCCTACTGATTTTGCGGGTGTAGTTTAATGGTAGAACTTCAGCCTTCCAAGCTGATAACGTGGGTTCGATTCCCATCACCCGCTCCATAAGAAATTAACTCAGAGTAATCTGAGTTTTTTTGTGTATTAAAAGATAACTCGAACCACGTTATCAGTCTTGAAAAAAAGCCCAATAATTCATAGATTCTATAATATCATCAAATAAACTATACCATTTTATTTGAACATAATACCTTCCATAACTATATCTATTATTATAATTTAAACATCTATTAAGAGGTTGACATACTAAAGGACCAAAATGAACTCCACTACAATGATTATTCATATTTAAAAAAATAATATTTACAATATCACTTCTTTTAATCCATAAAAAGTCATTTGGTGTCCCATATATAATACCATCTATTTCATATTCTGAATTATTCCCCTTTAATACAAACCTATCTAAAGCTTTTCCAATATTAACTCGATTATTAAAAAAAGAGTTTATTTCATCTATATCATCTTGATGAAATAATTTATATTGTGCTGAACTTTGTCTTTCTATTCCTTTGCCATTTAAAGTACCATCAGCATAATGATAAGCAATATATTTTTTTACAATACTTTCAGACGCACCCAATTCATACAAAAATTTACAAAAGTCTTTAATGTGCTCAACATGAACAGAATTACGACTTCCCATTTTTATACTGATCCCTTTCATTATTCCATTAATTCTTAAAAAAATATCTGTTTTTTGTTTTTTATGATTCCTCCATGCTTTTATTAAATCGTCTTCAGCAATATCAAAGTAAATATCTGTAATAACTTTATGTAGTAAAGGATTTAATTCTTTTACTTTTTTGTTGTTAAATGCATTTACAAAATCAAATTCATTATTTAGACCATCCATATTTTTATCCTTTCATTTAATTGTTCAATTTAAAATATTTATTTTTTCTTCACAATCCACTTATATTATGCCGTAAGAAATGACGTAAGAAAATATTATCGTCATGCTATTATTTTTGTTTCATCACTTGCAGTATTTATAATTATTCTCTCATCCATAAATCTTCACCTCTTACCCTATATTTACTAGGTGATAGTAATGATTTCCTTTTAAAAAAAATAAATTTATAAAAAATAACTTATATTTTCAACAGATATATGTCAAATGTTAATCCCAAGTTACTTATTCTCATTCAACTTTTACAAAACAATAAAAAAAGAAACTAAACGTTTCTTCATAAAACTTCCTTCATTCTTACAAAATAATTATACCATATCAACTCATTTCAAATTATTAAAGCGCATCCTCTTTAAAAAAATTCATTATATACTCATCTCCCTTAATTTTATTTCTTCCAGCAGTTATATAATCATAATCATTTAGTACCAATTCCCACCTAACTAAAGTAATCTTTCCATTGAATATTTCTAAACAAGTAATTCCATTAGGATGAACACAACTACCATCATTGAAATATAAACTTTCTCCTGCTGTAGGAAATATCGGCCTATGTGTATGTCCAGCTATGACAATCATCTCATTTTTTTTGCTCCATTTCTGTAATTTTGTATCTACCAGCTTAGAAACTCCGTAATTCTTAGCAGCACTAGTTAAATCACTTATTCCAATGTATTCAAGTGGTTTCCATACATGTCTTACTAAAAATCTTGCAACTTTCCACATCGCTCCATTTAAATAATCAACCTGATGTCCGTGTAATAAAAAGATTTCTTTACCTTTATACTCTAATACTAAAGACTCATCTACACAAATATCATTTAACAAATCAACTGTATCATTTATATCAAAATCATAATATTTATAAAAATATTTTTTTAATACTTCTTTATCTTTCTTTATAATATCATGATTACCATACAACATAATAAGTCTATTATCATCATAAAATTTTTTGAGTAGTTTAAATGAATCTATATGTATTTTAATTATATCTTCATATTCTTTAACTTCCCACATTTCATCTCCATCTCCAAGCTCTACATAAGTAAAATCATTATTATAGTAGTATCTTAGTGCCGCATTAAAAATATTTTTGTTTTTTAAAAAATTATCATAGTTATTACCATCTCCTCTATGACAATCACTCATAAATACTAATTTTGTATTATCGTTAATTTTTATTTTCTTCGACTTTTTATATATTTTATTTAACCTTTTATCCATAATTTATCTTCCTTAAATATTGTATAGATATATCTTAAATACCTAAATATATATTTCTTAATAGGGTAGTAAATATACTATCAACTAATATATAATATGAAAGAAAACTATTTAAGCAATAATATATTCTGTAATAAATATTAATTATATGTTTCTATTTAAGTCATCTTCTTCGTTGGACTATCTAAGTATCAAGTAATCACTTTGTATATAATTATTATAATATTAAAATGATAATTTATTTTACCGTATAATATATTTGTGTTAAGATAACTTTAATAAAAAGGAGATTTCTATGAAAAAAACCACTATTAAAGAGTATCATGATATTTTAGGAAAAGTACCTGAATTTTTAACTAAGTATTTAAATTTAAAAATTTTAACTAGATTAAAAAAAGTAGGTTACTTTTGTGGTATGGATTATGGTTCTAAACATATCTATGACTTTGCTTATAAGATAAGTCGTTATGACCATTCTTTATCAACAGCTTTAATCACATGGAAGTTTACTAATGATAAAAAACAAACCTTAGCTGCATTATTTCATGATGTTTCAACACCATGTTTTTCTCACGTTATAGATTATATGAATCAGGATTACGAAACACAAGAATCTACTGAAGAAAAGACAGATATTATTTTAAAAAGATCTCGTAAATTAAGGCAGTTATTAAAAGAGGATAATCTTACTATAGAGGATATATCAAATTTTAAAAAGTATCCTATTGTAGATAATTCTCGCCCAAAGATATGCGCTGATCGCTTAGATGGCATAATATTAAATTCTCTTGGTTGGACTAAAGAATTATTTATGAAAGAAATCCCTGAGATTATAGATGATATCGAAGTTCAAATTAATGAAGATAATGAATTGGAATTAGGTTTCAAATCTCTCGAAGTAGTAGAAAAAATATGTGAATTAAATAAAAATATAGATAAGATATGCCATTCTAATGAAGATAATTATATGATGGAACTTTTAGCTGAAATAACTAAATATTCCATTAATAAAAGTTATATTTCTTATAATGATTTATATGTCTATACTGAAGATAAATTATTTAAAATATTAAATTCCACTAATGATCCTACTTTAATTATTATGCTTAATTTATTTAAAACAATTACTAAAGAAGAAGTATCTATTAAAGATTTACCTAAGATAAAAGTTAGACATATTAATCCTTTGTTAAATGGAAAAAGGTATAATATAAATTAAGTCACTAATCTAAATAATAGAAAATATGTTATAATGTCAATAATAGGAGAGATAGTATGGAACTAATAATATCTGGTGTAATTAAATTATTTATATTAGGAATAATTGTATTGGCAATAGTCGATTATGAAAGAAAAAGAAAGTTACTAATAAAAAATAAAAATCAAGAGATAGTAGCTTATAATATACATACTGGTGCACCCATTTACAAAAATGTTTCTTCGCCATCAGTCAATAAACCATTAAAAAAAGCAATGTCAGAAGAAGATAAAGCCAAAATATCAAATTCAATTTTAATAATAACAGGAGCTCTTTTAGTGGTCTTTGCTTCTATAATATTTCTAGTATCAGCATGGGATTCAATTCCTAATATTATAAAGACTCTGATATTAGTAGTTATTCAAATGTTATTTTTAACATTTGAAAATATTTGTGATAAGAAACTTAGTATTCCTAAAATATCCAAAGTATTTAGATATTTAACATATTCTTTTGTCCCAATAATTCTTATGTCGCTATCTTTTTTTGAATTAGTAGGAGATTTCTTTTCAATATCAGGAGAAGGGAGTAAATGGTTTTTTAGTATTATATTCTTAATAACTGATATAACATATAAAGTAATAGGAAAATCTAAAGAAGATATACTACTTAAACGTGCCAGTTTAATTGCTGAAATAATTGCTATTATATTTTTCTTTAGTAACTTTGAAAACGTATATTTCTTATTATATGCTCTAGTAATTCATAATATTATAATGTACATTTTATTACAAGGGAATTATCTAGATAATAAAGCATATAAAATATTAAATATATTTTTATCTTATCTTCTTATACCTATAGCATTTTTATATAGTAGAAGTTATGAAGTAATAAATAATTCAATTATATTATTTTTACTAGCACTATCTTTTTTCTATCGTATTTATTCAGAAAAAAATAACAAAATTCAGCCTTATATGATAGCATTTTTAATTACATATTTTCTTGCAGTAAAAAGTGTTTTAAATGTGGATATCTTTCCATATTTAATTTATATTATTTCTTTATTTACTATACTTTGTTTAAAATTAGTTTTAAAAGTCGAAAATGATAAAAAAACAATTATTAAACTAGTATCAATATTAGGTCTAATTATTATAGGATTATCTATATTAAATGCTGAAAAAACATTGGCATTTTTATCAACAATTTCAATAGGTATAATATTATATTTAATATTATATGTGATGTATGATAAGAATTATTATAAATTCATAACATATATTTTGTTTGCTATTATGCTATTTAGTATATGCTATATAACAGAAGTAAAAGAAATAGCTAAATATGTATTATTAGTAGTGCCAGTATTAGCATATTGTATTGAAAACTTAATGAATACCCAAAATGATAAATATTCAAAGATATTTATTACAGGAACTTTATGTATTGAAACTATAATTTTAATAGGAACATTACAAGTAATGATTCCTCTTATTCTTGTCTTATATTACGTAAAGAAAGAAAAAATAAACGAAGATATACTATTTATTCCAATATTCTATAGTTTATCTATATTTTTTATAAGTAATGAAATAATACGTACCATTATAGGTATTATACTAAGTATTGTATATACATATTTTTCTACTAAAAAAGAAAAAATTAATATTTATTTAATATTCTCATTTATAGCTTTAGTTTTAACTTGCTTATCTAGTGAATTAAACAGTATTCTTAGTTTTATACTATTCTTTATTTGGAGTATCATTCATTACTTTTATAGCAAAGAAAAAGAATTCTTTAAATTATCGTCAGTATTAAGTTTACTAGGTGTATATATAAGTTTATTAAATAATTTAAATGTCAATATGTGGTCCTCATATAGTCTAGGTATTTACATTAGTTTAATGTTTATTACTAGATTTGTATTTAAAATAAAAAACGAGAATTTATATATACTAGAAAGTATTATAGTATGTCTAATTACATTTGTATCTTCATTTATTATTGGTGACGTAGTAGATGGATTACTTTTAATCTTTATTTTATTAATTCTAGCCATCTTATCTTATACCAAAAATTATAATAACTATTTATATGGTTACATAATAAGTATGATAGGATGTATAATAATATTATCTAGTGAATATTTAAAAGATATTCCTTGGTATGTATATATTCTCTTAATTGGACTATCATTAATTATTTTTGCATTATTTGATGAGAAGAAAAAGCAAAGTAAAAAAAATATTTCTTCATCTGACGAGCAAAAAAGCAACTCACAAACAAAGTGAGTTGTTTTATATTATATTTAACTTTAGTAACTAGAATCTAATATTATTAGATTGATAATTTTGTAATACATATAAAATATAAATCATAAACTTAAAAAGAACATATAGTCTTGTTAAAATAAAAATGCTATAATATCTATAATAAAGTAGAGTGGTAGTATGAAAAAAGTAAAAAAATATTTATTATTAGTTTTAATTTTATTAATTCCAATAGTTACTAAAGCAAGTGATTATAAAGTAGATAACTACGATTTTATAGTTGATGTATCTGAAAAAAGAGAATATTCATATGAAGAAAATATAAATGTCATTTTTGATGATAGTAATGTAATTGTTACAAAAGAATTAGATAAATCTATCAAAGATATCGATTTAAACACCAATTACATAATAGAGACCAAAACAAATAAGATATTAAAAATAGATGGTCAAAATAGCAAAAAAGATTTATATAATCTGAAGTATACATATAATCAAGAAGATTATGATAAAGATATATATGAAATTGAATTAACAAATACTTGGAATGCAGAATTAAAAAATATTTCCTTTTACATAACATTAAATGAAGATTTCAACAAAAATAATGTGGATTTTTACTTAAATGGTAAAAAGATTAAAAATATAGATTTTGAAATAGATGGAACTACTATCAAAGGTACATATGAATCTTTAGATGAATATGATGTCTTATTAGTAAAAGTAGATTATACAAAGCTATATTTTAATACAGCTACTGGGATAGCTACTATCGTCCCAATTATTCTAACAATAATTAGTGGTTTACTATGGTATTTATATGGAAAAGATTTAAAATATAGCGAGTCAAAAGCAACCAACTTACCAAGTAATTTAACTCCATTAGACTTAGCACTTTTATATAATGGAATGGTAAAAGAAAGTGATTTATTTAGTTTATTATTACACCTAGCTAATAACGGATATATCAAAATAATAGAAAATTCAAATAATGATTATACTATCAAAAGATTAAAAGAATATGATGGTAAAAATTATAAAGAAGCATTATTTCTTAAGTCTTTATTTCGTAAAAATTCAAATGTTACATTAAGTGAATACATAAAGATAATATCAGATACTGAAAATAAGGAAGGCAAACTTGAATTAGATAAAGCAATAACAAAAGAAAACATATATCAAAGATTTCAAAGAACTGAAAAAACAATCTTACCATTAGCAAATGATAAAGAAGAAAAAAACAAGTACTTTGAAAAAACTTCTGAAAGAAAAAAAGCTTACTTAATGTTAATATTAGCGACAATTTTGATATTATTAACATCAGTACCATTTATTGAAATAAACAAACTATATTTATTACCTATATCAGTAATATTTAGTATCATAACTTTATACGTATTAATGAGTTTTGTTGAAAATAGCGAATTTAAATTAACTAAGAAAAATTTAATAACTCTTACAATTTTATCTTTAGTAGTTTTGATAATTATGTTGCTTCCAGCATTTAGAAGAAACCGTATATATATTATTACTTTTTTCGTAAGTGCAATTTGTATAATAGCAATATTAGTTTTCTATAAATATATGCCAAAAAGAACTTTATATGGTACAAAGTTATTTGCTAGGGTAGAAGCATTTAAAAAATATATTTATGAAGATAACTATGAAGAATCTATATCTAAAGAAGAAAATTATTTACTAAATATTCTTCCGTATACATATGTTTTAGGAATAGAAAATCATATTTTAAAGAAAATAAAAAAAGATAATATAACCCCTAAATATTATGAAATAAAAAGTGGATATACACCACAAAAATTTATTAATTCGCTATCAAGACTACAAGAGTTTATAAAAACTAAAAATGAAGACCGATAAATCTTCATTTTTTTTAATAATTTAAATCATCCTAGTATGATATAATTATTCTAGGATACCAATAATATTAGGAGGAACTATGGAACCAACGATATCTCAAATAAAAGAATATTTAAGAGAAAAAAATATAGATATTTTTCAAGTATTAAACATTGATATTACAAAAGATAGTAATAATTTCATATTTGGGTCTAATCATAATGAAGTTTATTATCAATATTACTTAGAACATAGTTTAGAAATAGGTGAATGGTTAGTTAGTAATTTAAGCATAGAAGAAAGCACTCTTTCTTATTAACAGTATATTTTAGTATACTGTTTTTTTAAAATAAGCCTATACAAATTTGACAAATTTAAGTATAATTATATATAGGGTAGAAAGATATGGAGGTACATCTATGAACATAGTTATTCCAAAACCTGTAAATGAAATATTAAATGTTATAAATGAAAATGGCTATGAAGCATATATAGTAGGTGGTGCAGTTCGTAATTGGGTTATGGATGTTAAACCATCTAATTATAATATTAGTACAAATGCCTCTATAGAAGATATAAAAAAGGCCCTTAAAGATTATCAAACATTCTATTGTGGAGAAAATAATGCTAATTTGGGTATTGTTAATTCTAAATTTCCAATGGAAATATCTCAATATCGTACAAAAGAAAATACTTTAGAAGCTGATTTAGCTTCAAGAGATTTTACTATGAATGCTTTAGCATATTCGGATGAAGACGGACTAATTGACTATAATACAGGAGTTTTAGATATTAATAATAAGGTAATTAAAGTAAATGGTGAAGAAGATGAAGTATTCTATAATGATCCGTTAAGAATTTTAAGAGCAATTAGATTATCTGCTGAGTATGGAATGAGAATTGATCCAGAAACTCAAGAATATATGGATGATAACCGCAATCTTTTAAAAGAAGTAGCACCAGAACGTATAAGAGATGAACTATGTAAATTATTAGTCGTTCCTAGATGTGATTTCTATATCAAAAAATATTTCGATATTTTCTTAGAAGTTTTACCGGAACTTGCTTTACTAGAAAGATTTAATCAAAATGATCCGCATCATATTTATGATGCTTTAGAACATACTTACGTAACACTTAAAGTTATTGAACCAAGACTAGACCTACGTTTAGCGGCTTTATTTCATGATATAGCTAAGCCATATACATATTGTAAAAAAGCCGATGGAACAGCTGAATATCCAAATCATAGTAAAAAAGGTGCTGACATAACAAGAGAAATTATGAATCGTTTAAAATTTAATAAAAAAATGATTCAAAAAGTAACAAGACTTGTTGAATTTCATGACTATGAACCACCAGAAAACGAAATGCGTATCAAGAACTTCTTATCTAACTTTGGTAGTGAAAATCTAGAAGATTTATTTAAGCTGAAGAAAGCAAACTTTTATGCTAAAAATCCAGCTTATACATCAGAATTAACTAAAATTGAAGATGCATACAATAAATTAAAGGGTATCACCAGAAAATCTTCTTTCTTAAAGAGAAACGAATTGAAGCTATCTGGCAAAGATTTACTAGACTTAGGTGTAGAACAAGAATATATTGGTCAAGTATTAGATCAAATATATAATATGATTCTTGAAGGAAAACTAAAAAATAATAGAGATAAACTAATAGATTATATAATAAATGATGTATTACCATCTGGGTATGATAATGAGTTATTTATTCAAGCATAACAAAAGTACTTTTTGCCAAAGTACTTTTTTAATTTAGGAAATCTTCAATTAATTGTTCGTCAGATATTTCGTTCATAGCTCCATCAATCATATCTTCTGTAGCATCTTTATAGTTATCAACTAGTGTACCATCTTCATATTCGCTTACAATTATTTCTGTACCATCATTTAATTCGAATAAGTACTCGTATAGTAAATCACTTTCAGAAGTACATTTTTTAAACCATAATGATTTACAATCAGTTATATCTTCATAAACATATTCTGTATATTTCTTAGCTAGTAAATCTGCATTTTTAAAATTGTATTTCTCTATTAAATATTCTTTTGCTTCAGATGCATGAATATCAACATATGCAGCATAACCGATAATAATCATAACTACTATTAATGCTAAAACGATAATTGTAATCAATATTTTTTTAATTACTTTAGACATATTTCCACCCTTCTTCAATACTTTGTATAGCCAAATTATAACATATAATTCTACACATTTTACTAATAAGTGGTATAATAATTGCAAGGAGGATTTGTTATGATAAAGAAATTTATATCAGAATTCATTGGAACACTACTATTAGTATTCTTTGGATGCGGAGCTGCTGTAGCACTTAACCAATACGTTGGAAGTATCTATACTGGTTCACTAGTATTTAATTTAGTTGCAATAGCTTTAGCATTTGGATTAGCATTAGTAGCAATAATTGCAATTTTCGGTAATATTTCTGGCGCTCATGTTAACCCAGCAGTTTCAATTGCTAGTTTAATTGATGGCAGAATATCTATCGGAGAATGCTGTTATTACATTGGAGCTCAATTATTAGGAGGAGTAGCTGGTGCTGGAATATTATCAATGATATTTGGCAGTGCTGAGTCATTAGGTGCAAACCTTTATGAAACTTCTAGTGCATTAGGTGCTATGGTTACTACAAACGTAGCATTTATTGTAGAATTGATGCTAACATTCGTATTTGTTTTAGTGGTATTATCTGTTACTAAAAAAGAAAATAATTGTTCAGGGGTAATTATTGGTTTAACATTAACATTAGTTCATATTTTTGGACTTCCATTTACTGGAACAAGTGTTAATCCAGCAAGAAGCCTTGGACCTGCATTATTAACAGGTGGTGTTGCTATGGAACAACTATGGTTATTTATACTTGCTCCAATGGTAGGTGGTGTATTAGCAGGACTTCTTTATAGATTTGTTCTTAATCTTGATGAAAAGAAAATAGCATACGTTGACGATGTAGAAGAAGAAATGTATGATGAAGATGAAGAAGAAGTTGAAGAAGAACCTAAGGTAGAGAAAGTTGTTGAAGAAAAACCAAAAAAGACAACTACTACAAAAAAAACATCATCAAAAACTACAACAAAAAAGGCAACAACTAAAACAGCAAAAGAATAGTACTTATTCGTTATTGAAATTAATAATAAGTATTGAAAAAGTTTGTAAAAAAATACGTTCCATAGTTAGGAACGTATTTTTATATTGCTTTAAATAGTTTAAATAGTATTTTTTTACATTATTAATCAATATTAATAACTTTCTTAGTTTCATTTTTAACGGTTTTAGGAATAATTACTTTTAAACAACCATTATTAAATTCTGCTTTTATAGAATCTTCATCAATTTCTGCAAAGTTAAATGTTCTTGTGATTTTGCCAAAAAATCTTTCTCTTCTTATATATTTTCTATTACAATCAGTATTTTCGTTATCCATTGTTCTATCAGCTGTAATTGTTAACACCCCATCTTCACATACGATAGTAATATTTTTTTTATCATATCCAGGTACATCCATTTCAATGTTATAAGTGTCTTCAGTCTCATAAATATCGCATTTCATTTCGTTAGGCATTTTTTGTACTCTTCCTAAATCTTCAAAAATATCATCTAAATAAAAATTTCTTGGAATTAAACTCATTTAATTTTCCTTCTTTCTGTAAACAAGTATATCTCTTTAATTAGCACTTGTCAATAAAGAGTGCTAATTATATATTTATTTTATGTTCTTTTTACATATTTATACATTTTTTTGTTATAATACAAACGACTGAGGTGATTAGCATGTGGAAAATAGGTAATGTAGAAATAAAAAATAAAATAGTACTAGCTCCTATGGCTGGAATATCAAACACATCATATCGTAAGATTATTAAGGAAATGGGAGCCGGTTTAATATACGCTGAGATGGTCAGTGATAAAGCAATTATGTATTCAAACGAAAAGACATTTGATTTATTAAAAATGGATGAAATGGAAAGACCTATCACACAACAAATATTTGGTAGTGACGTTGAATCATTTGTAACAGCCGCTAAAATAATAGAGGAGAAAATGCACCCAGATATTATAGATATTAATATGGGATGCCCAGTTCCTAAAGTGGCAATTCGTGCTCAAGCTGGCAGTGCATTGTTAAAAAATCCAGATAAAATTTATGAAATAGTAAAAGCTGTAGTCGAAAGTGTTTCAGTACCTGTAACTGTAAAAATAAGAAGTGGTTGGGATGAAAAACATATTAATGCAGTAGAAGTTGCTCAAGTATGCGAAAAAGCAGGAGCCAAAGCTATTGCTATTCACGCTCGCACTCGTTCACAAGGTTATAGTGGTAAAGCAGATTGGTCTATTATAAAAAAAGTAAAAGAATCTGTATCCATTCCAGTAATAGGAAATGGTGATGTAACAACACCAGAATTAGCTAAAGAAATGTTAGATACTACAGGATGTGACGCAGTAATGATAGGTAGAGGAGTACTAGGTAATCCATGGCTAATCAAAGAATGTGTTGAATATTTAGAAAAAGGCACCAAGCCAGAACCAACTTCGTTTATTGAAAAAGTAGATATGATGAAAAGACACTATAAGATGCTATTAGAAGACAAGTGTGAAAAAGCAGCATTGTTAGAAATAAGAAGTTTTATTATATGGTACCTAAAAGGAATGCCTAAAAGCAAAGAAATTAAAAATCAAATTTGTCAAAGTAAAACTAGTGAAGAAATGTTTCGTATCATAGAAGATTACAAAAATTATTTATTAGAAGTATCTGAAAAATAACACCCTAAAGTGTTATTTTTTTATACATATCATTTTCGTATAGAACAACATTAGTATTTAACGTTATTCCGTATTTAGAAAGGATATCTAATATATTATATTGTGTAGCATTAAGTATAATGTCTTGAAGTATTTTTAAAGCTAATTCTTTATTTTTATGATATAAAACATACAACTCAACAGCAATCAAATAAGGAATCTGATAAGAATTATCTTGCATTAAATTAGCTTCTAATAAATAACAAATATCATCCATATCAAAATCATGCATAGCAAGATACTCGAATAATTTTTTTTCATTCAGCTCTTTTTTATCATTAACTAGATTAAGTAGTCTATACTTATCTATTAAAATAGTTGCTTGAGATTTTATTATAGTATGTAAATAGTTTCTCCTTTGGAATCCATCATTAAGTAATTGGTATTTATTAGCTATAAAATCACTCGCAAGTAATTCAAAAAATATGGCGGATGTTTCTCGTATAACATAATCATTTAAAAAATCAGGATTATAAAAAAAGTCTATACAATGTTCTAATTCATGAATTAAAATAGTGAATTTTGTTATATTAGAATGATTAGGTACAAATACAAATGCTTCACCAGTGCTTTTTAACATTAAGGTTTCCCCGTCAGTATCAGCATCCTTGTCAACAAACTTTAAATGATCATCAGCTTCATCAGCAAACTCTTCAAATTGTGAATAAAAGAAATCACCTTGTAGTTGAAAAAAATCTTTAGCATTTTCCATAGTTTGTTCATCACTCATACAAAATGGAGTATAGACAGTGTCAAAAGCTAATTCTTCTTGACATCTACCTAACGTAGCAAAATTATGGAAAATAGGGTAAAAAGGCTTATAAAAATGTAAATCTTCCGCATCATCTATCAATTTTTCATACAAAGAAATATCCGATTCCATAAATTTATTTTCTAGGCGATTTATGTATCCACTTAAGCAATGAATATCTGAACTAACAACGGAATCTTCTTCGTACAATCGCAATGTATTAAGTATTAATTTTAAATCATTAATTTTTATATCGTAAGCTTTTTCCATCTTTAAGCTCCTTTGCTTTATCCATCAGTATTTCTATGTAGCTATCAAAATGTTTACCAGGCTCTAATCCTAATTTTTTAATAAAACCTAAATATTCTTGATTACTTCTTTCCTCTTGCATAATTATTTTAAATAACAAGTCTAAAGCCTTATCGGGAAAACTTTGATAAATCAAGTATAATTCGATAGCTGTCAAATAAGATATTATATAATGCATTATATCTCTTATATATGTATTTAAAATATCAGTAGTTCCATATTTATCACATCCTACGCCAGAAAGATATTTTTTTACAGTCCTTTTACTAGTTAATTCTTTATATGTAAGTGCATTATACATATCTAGCTTAGTACAAATTAACTGAGCAGAGTAGAGATAATCATTTAAACATTCAATATTTATATTAAAACTATCTTTCTGTAAGTTTAAATTTTTTCCAATATAATCTATTCCTAGAAGTTCAAAAAACAAAGAATCAACTTCTATTAAACAATATTTTTCTATATCCCACATCGCCTCAGAGTTTAAAGAACAGGATATCCCGTGACCAAACTCATGTATTGCAGAAATATAATCTTGTGCTGTGTAATTATATCCAATTTCGAAGAAAGTAATATCAGTTTTGTAAATAGAATAGGTTTGACCAAATTCTTTCGCAGCATCTCCAATTTTTTTAAAATGTAATGTATGTTTAAAATTTTTAGCTAAAGTAGAATATGAGTCATTAAAGACACCATTAAATTGACCATAAAAATCTTTACTAGTTCTTAAGACTTTTCCAATGGTTGTATCGACTTTGCTTAATTCAGTTGGATTAATGATTAATCTAGTATTATAATCATTTAATAATCTTATATAGGGGCATGAATAACCATATTTATCTATAATATGTGAATCGCTATGTATCATATCACCAAATGATGAAATTTCATAATTAACAGGCGTAAATCTTTGTTTACGTATCATTTCATAATATCTATCTATTACGCAAAGAATCGAATTAAGAGTACTTTGATATTGTAATGACTGCATTGGATCATTAGTAACTTCAACTAAAATTTCATATTGTTTTTTAAGCTTTTTTAAATAATTAATATCCCAATGTTGCATAACTAAATTCTTCTTTCTAATTTTTTATCAAAGCTATTTAAGATATTTCCTATCTCTCCATTTACATGTTTATTTAATTCAAAATTCTCTTTTACGTAAACAAGAATATCTTGATTAGCTGGATATTTTAGAAAACCTTTAAACAACTCTAATGCTTTCTTCTTATCTTTTTTATATATAGAGAAAAGTTCTAGTGCTACAATAAAGCTTATTACATAAACACCTTCTTCTTCTATTGTAGTAAGCAAGGTATTTTCAAAACATTCTTTATCCATAATATAATTATTTTTGATTGATTTAAAGAATCCTTTTGACATAGTATAACTATGAGCAGACCATTCATTAACTAAAGGAGTATGTAATGTAAGAAATTCAGCATAGTTAATATATGTAACACAAGTTGTATATAGGGCATAATCTTTTTCTAACTGAGTAAAATTACCATCGCTCTCATATATAGCAACTAATTCTGGAAATATTGCTGCAACTTCTAAAAAGAAGTCATTGCGTTCATCATAAGATACTTCCGGATTTATAATATTTTGAATAGCATGTCCATATTCATGAATCGTACAAGCATAGGTGTCTAGTGGAGTAGAATCATAAATAGTAATAAAATTTTTCTTAACACCATCTATAAAACAGGTGTTACCATCAGTTGCTTTAATTTCATTATCATCTCTATTTTTCAAAAATCTCAATGTACCATTTCTATCATTGTAAACAGATAAAAAATATTCAAATAATTCACTGTCAAATTTACTATAAAATTCATAAACTAAACTTAATGTTTTTTCATGATTTATTGTCGCACCAGTTTGTAAAAAATAGAAATCTCCGTTCTTATCAATTTTTTCAAGTTCCTCAGAAATTCTATCAATTAATTCTAAATGATTTACACACTCGTTAAAAAAAGCATTAATAATAGAGTAGTATCTTCCATATTCTAATCTTGAATCCAAAATATTAGCTAAAGACTGCTTCTTAGTAACATTAGGAACTGGAGAATTATTAAATAATCTATTAAATAACTTGTCAGTGACATCAGCTACTTTTTCTAAGTAAAGACGTTTTTTTAAGTCGGTCTCAGTAGCAATTAATTCTTGTAATTTTTTTGCTTGATTGACAAATTCATCATATCCCCAAGTGTAAACCATAAACATTCCCCTTAATTAATGAATTATGATAACACACATATATATAAAGTTCAAATGAACATCAAAAAAATATTGACTAAAAAAAATAAAAAGTATATACTTATTATAGTAAGGAGGTATACAGGAGACGAAATCATTTTAGTACCTGTAAAATATGGTTTAGGGCATAAACTTGAAAAATAGTGAAAATATAAAGAAATTTATATTTCGTTTGTGAAAAAGTATATAAAAAGCAAGTATTAAAAAAGATAGCCCGCAAAGCTATCACAAAATTCATTACCGCAAATAATGAATTTACAACTTGTAACATGTGTATTTGCAGTACATTTGTATATTAGTAATAGTTTACTAAGTCAACAAGTTTTCCAGCGTGAGAAATCATGACTGAAGAGGATATATGTTACCAATATATTCTATTCGTCGACTGTTAGTCGTTGAATGGTTAAAAACTCATCCCCATTCGATCACTATTCAAGCAATTGAAGTATCAAATTACCATGATGGTGTTATTAATAGTTTGCATTTTCTATTTTTCCAAAATGGATGATAACACTTTGATGAAAAAGATGGGTAGCTTTCATACTAGTCCAGATATTATTAAATTAATATCGCAAGTATGTTATGCATTTTTGATCATTTTTGTTGAAGTATCTTAAAACTACCTTATTTGAATTTAAATTATTATTCCTGGTGAAAAGCATATAGGAGATAATTTATTGGGATTTTAAGGCAAGTAGATTATACGAAATAACAATCTGTCCGCGTTTAAAAAATTGGAGAGTCTTAAACTTGTCTTGCAAGAGAACCAAGCAATCCAAATGTTGAGTAAAAACCTTCTTGGTTAGCTGCTGAGTAGTAAGTTACAATATGCTATATCGTGAGCGCGCGTATAAATAAAATTTAGCGATGAATTGGAGAACTCTTATACAAAAGTATAGTTAAACGTGAATGTGTTAATATTACTTGGAATACAGGATGGTTGACGTCACTGTGTTTATGAAACTATCAAAATAGTATGTCAAACTCATTCAGCTATATGGGAGTTAATTTTAAAACGAACAAATGCAAAAAGAGTTGAAATACACTCGGAAAAGAACGATTAATGTTCTTTTTTTTTTGCTTTTTTTATCACATTAGTCTATTATTTTTATGATTTTTGACTTAATTTAACAGACATATAATTACAATATATTGATTTAGAATGTGAAACGTTATAAAATTAAAATAAGGAGGATTATAAAAAATCCGAACTGAAAATTGCGCGAATAAGAAGGAGGAATTTATTTGAAAGCAATGGTAGGATCAAGCATCCTTAGTAATAGCTATGAAGCAGGAGTAGATACTGCAAAAAATTCTACAAAAGGACTAAAAGCCCCTAAAATAGGTCTATTATTTACTTCAATAAAATATGATCAAGATGAAGTAATAAAGGGTATTAAGTCTGTAAATCCAGAACTAAAAGTAATTGGATGTACTTCATCAGGAGCTATTATGACACCAGATGGAATTATCTCAGGTGAGAATGGATTCGCTGGTATGATGGTATTAGAAGATAATGAATTAAACGTAGGAGTAGCTTCTTCTCCAAGAGGACAAGACCCAAGAATGACAGGTCGTAGAATAGCAAGAGAAGCTATGGAAAATGCTGGTAAAAAACATCCACCAGTTGCATTTGCTATGTTTGCATCACCAGCTGAAGAAGAATATTATTTAAAAGGTATTCAAGATGTAATCGGAGAAGTTCCAATGTTCGGTGGATCTGCAGCAGATGATGCAGTAGTAGGAGATTGGAAAGTATTCTGCGAAGATAAATCATTTAGCGATGGTTGTGCTGTAGCACTATTCTATACAACGAAAGAAATTAAAAATGTATTTACAGGTGCATACAATGAAACCGATAACGTTGGTATTATCACAAAAGTTGAAGACGACCGTAAAATCGTTGAAATTGATCATGTACCAGCACTAAAAAAATACGCTGAATGGACTGGCTTAAATGCTGATGAACTAATGGGCCAAAATCTTTTAGTAGCATCTATTCCTATGGCACTAGGTGTTAAAACTATCCAAGGGGATTTAACAGCTGTACGTCACCCAATGGTAGGAAATCCAGATTATTCATTTAATGTTGGAGCTAAAATGGCTGAAAAAACTGCCGTAATTCAACTTGAAACAGATGTTGATGGATTAATTGAAGGAGCAGTAAAAACTATTAAAGAATTAAAAGATGACTTTAAACCAGCTGCTATGTTCTTAGTACATTGTGGTGGAAGAAAACTACACATTGGTGATAGAGTAGATGAAGACTTTGTTGCAATAAAAAATGCAGCAGGAGATACTCCATTCATTGTAGCATTCACATTTGGTGAATATGGTCAAAATAACCATTCAGGAGCAACTATTGGTGGATTATCATTATCATTTACAGGATTCTCTGAATAGGAGGTTAATATGGCAAAAAATTTAATTGGAAATAAATGGTTAGACTCAGCTGATGGTAAAGTCATTACAATAACAAATCCAGCTACTGGAGCAGTAATAGATACTGTACCAGAAAGTACTCAAAAAGATTGTGATACAGCAGTTCAAGTTGCTAAAAAAGCTCAAAAATTGTGGGCAAAAAAATCTATACATGAACGTGCTGAAATATTAATGAAATTTGTTTCATTAGTCGAAAGAGATAAAGATATCCTAGCTAAATTACTTAGTGATGAAACAGGAAAACCAATTACTGAAGCTTATGGTGAAATAGCTAATGTTTCAATAGGTATTCCAGCATTTTGTGAAAAAGCTAAACATGAATATGGAAATATGATTCCAGCTGGTCAAGAAAAAGGTAATGAGAATACACTACAATATACAGTACAAGCTCCTTTGGGAGTTGTGGTAGCAATTATTCCATTCAACTTCCCAAGTGATTTGTTCTGTCAAAAAATACCACCAGCATTATTAATGGGAAATTCAGTTATTATGAAACCGTCTCCACATAATCCATTAACATTAACTAAATATGCCGAATTACTTCTAGAAGCTGGAGTTGATGAAGGAGTTATTAATGTAATTAATGGTACAGGTGGAGCTGCCGCTCAAGCGCTTGCTGCCAATCCGGGAGTAGCTTTAGTTAGTTTAACAGGTGCTACTAAATCTGGTATGGAAACGATGAAAACATGTAGTAATAATTTAACACATATAATGTTGGAATTAGGTGGTAACGATGCATTTATTTTAGACAGAGATGGCGATGTTGATTTAGCAGTAGAAGAAACTATTTGGGGAAGATTCTACAATACTGGTCAAGTATGCTGCGCATCAAAACGTTTCTTAATTCATAACTCAGTAAAAAAAGAGTATATTAAGAAACTGAAAGATAGAATTTCAAAAATCAAAAGAGGTATGCCAAGTGATCCTACTGTTGAAATTGGATGCTTGGTAAGTGAACAAGCTGCTATTAGAGTAGAAGAACAAGTTAATCAAACTGTAGCAGAAGGTGCTACAATTGTTATGGGTGGTAAAAGAGATGGCGCTTTCTACGATCCAACAATCCTTGATGGAGTAACTAAAAATATGGCTGTTGCCAAAGATTTAGAAATATTTGGACCTGTTGTTTCTATAATTGGCTTTGACGATATTAATGAAGCTATTAAGATAGCTAACCAATCATCATTTGGTTTATGCGGTTGTATTATTTCACGTGATATGAATAATGCTCTTAAAGTTGCTAACCAATTAGAATGTGGTGGAGTAATAATTAATGGTGCTTCATTCTTCCGTTCATTTGAAATGCCATTTGGTGGATGGAAACATTCTGGTATTGGTAACGAAGGTGTTATGTCTACATTAAAAGAAATGTCTCGTACTAAAACTGTTATTCTAAAAAACATTTTAAAATAGAAAAACGATAACTAAAAAATATAGCAAAAAAGTTCTAAAGGTATTGACTTTTAGAACTTTTTATTTTTTTAAAAAAAACGCTTTTTTTTAAAAATGTAAATTTTGCGAAAATCAATTTTTTTAAAAAAGTAAATATTTGTAAATCGAACAATAAAAAAACTAAAAAAGCCCGCAAAGCTAGTGAATATAAGGAAAAAACGTTTTTTTGTTTTTAAAAAATAGTATAAACAAAAATCAAAAAATCCCTAAAAAACGGCAAAAACGAAAAAATCAAAATAATCAAAAAAACGATTTTTTGAAAAAAATTAAAAAGTTAAACTTCCTATTTTTTTCTATACCATTTATAATGGAATTAGGAAAAGGTAAAAGGAGAGTTTTTGAATATGGCAAAAAGTAGAGAAGAAATTTTCTCAAATTTACAAGTAGTAAAGAGAAACGGAAAAAAAGTTGATTTTAATCAAACAAAAATTGCAATTGCAATAAAAAAAGGGTTTGATGATGTAATTGAATCAACAATGGATGAAGAAACAGGAGTTGCAAAATACTCTGAAAAAGATATGCAAAAGATTTTTCAAGATGTATTAAACAGAATCGAAAAAGAATATGCTGACAAAGATAAAATTAAAATAGAAGAAATTCAAGACTTAATAGAAACATCACTAAAAGCAAAAAAATATGATGAAGTATATGAAGCATTTGCTAATTACAGAGAAAGAAGAGCTCAATCAAGAGCAGCATTTACAGAAGATAAAAGATCGCATAAATTCTTAAAAACATTAGAAGGTCTTGCTCTTAAGAGTGCTTCAGAAGATGATACAAAAAGAGAAAATGGTAACATAGATGGAAACTCAGCAATGGGAACAATGTTACAATTTGGTTCTAACGTATCAAAAGAATTTGCTAAAACATATTTAATGAAAAAGGCATATGCTGATGCTCATGACGAAGGAGATATCCATATTCATGATATGGACTTTGAAGCAATGGGTACAACAACATGCTTACAAATAGATTTAGAAAAATTATTTAAAGGTGGTTTCTCAACAGGACATGGTTATCTAAGAGAACCAAATGATATTATGAGTTATTCTGCATTAGCAGCAATAGCTATTCAATCTAATCAAAATGATCAACATGGTGGACAAAGTATTCCATTATTTGACTATTACTTAGCTCCAGGGGTTATTAAAACATTTAAAAAACAATTAAAAATGACAATTCAAGATTTACTAGATTATTCAGATTTTGCTTCATTTATAAATATGAAGACTGTTGAAGATGTAATTGGTAAATTATCTACTATCAATACTGAAGTAGAAGTATTTGAAAAATTTTACAAAGAAAATAATTCATTAAAAAGACTATTTAAAATGGCTTTAGAAAAAGCTGTTGCTAAAACAGATAAAATTACTTATCAAGCTATGGAAGCATTTATTCATAATTTAAATACAATGCATTCAAGAGCAGGAGCTCAAGTACCATTCTCAAGTGTTAACTTCGGAACAGATACTTCTCCTGAAGGAAGAATGATTATGAAAAATTATCTATTAGCTGTAGATGCTGGTTTAGGACATAGTGAAACACCTATCTTCCCAATTTCTATTTTTAAAGTAAAAGAAGGTGTAAACTATAATCCAGAAGATCCTAACTATGATTTATTCAAATTATCATGCAAAGTATCAGCTAAGCGTTTATTCCCTAACTTTGAATTTATAGATGCACCATATAACCTACAATACTATGTTCCAGGTCGTCCTGAAACAGAAGTAGCTACAATGGGATGCCGTACAAGAGTTATGGGAAATGTAGTTGATCCTGATAAGGCAATTGCTCCAGGAAGAGGAAATTTATCATTCACTACAATTAACTTACCTAGAATAGCTATTAGACATGGTATAGTAGGACCAAATGCTGGCGCTAAAAAAGCTGATATGAAAGGTTTCTATGAAGAGTTAGATGAAAAATTAGATTTATGTAGAGACCAATTACTTGAAAGATTCGATATTCAGTGCAAAAAAAGAGTATATAACTTTCCATTCCTAATGGGACAAGGTAACTGGATTGACTCAGAAAAACTAAAACCTAATGACAAGCTAAAAAAAGTATTAAAACATGGTACTTTATCAATTGGATTTATTGGTTTGGCTGAAAGTTTAGTTGCATTAATTGGTGAACATCATGGTGAATCAGCAAAAGCTCAAAAACTAGGTTTAGAAATTATTGGTCATATGAGAGAAAAATGTGATGAATATAGTCAAGAATACAAACTAAACTTCACTTGTTTAGGAACTCCTGCTGAAGGATTAAGCGGAAGATTTACTAGAATAGACAAAGCTATATATGGAAAAATTAAAGGCGTAACAGATAGAGAATATTATACTAACTCATTCCATGTACCAGTTTATTACAATATATCAATAGCTAAAAAGATTAAAACAGAAGCTCCATATCATGCTTTAACTAATGCAGGTCATATTAGTTATATTGAACTTGATGGAGACGTTACTGAAAATGTAGAAGCATTTGAATCAGTAGTAAGATTAATGAAAGAAGCTGGTATTGGTTATGGAGCAATTAACCACCCAGTGGACAGAGACCCAGTATGTGGCTATGTTGGTGTAATAAAAGATGTTTGTCCAGGTTGTGGTCGTCGTGAAGGAGACCCAATTCCTGCAGAATTACTTAAAAATTTAAATTTAAATAAATAGAGAAGTAGAAAGAGGTAAAAGGTATGAAAACAGAAAAAATCGAAAAAACTGCTGAAACAAAAGTTGAAAGCAAAAAAATGGTTGGTGAAGGAGTAGGATTCGAAAGAATCAGAAGAATCACTGGTTATTTAGTAGGAACTGTTGAAAGATTCAACGACGGCAAAAGAGCAGAAGAAAGAGACAGAGTAAAACACACATTTGAAAAGTAGTAGAAATAAACTACTATCTTTTGAAATCACACATATTAATAAGTCTAATTAAGATAGGATTCACTCCTATCTTTTTTCTATTTTATGTTATAATCAATACCGGAAGTGATTTAATGAAATATTTAAAAGAACACAAAAAATTCACTATCTGTTATAGTATATTAATATTACTATCACTTATTGCAGTAATATTTACTTACAATAATCATTCATTTTATAAGCAAACTATTGCTAAAGTAACAGATACTAAAGAAGATCTAGTATCAACAGAAACTGTCACATATGGCTATACAGATAAAATATATAAACAAACTATTGAAGCAGTTATTCTAAATGGAACATATAAAGGAGAAAATATCATTATTGAAAACGAATATCATAACGGCGAAACTTATTCTCAAAAATATCAAAAAAATGATGAAATATTTATTTCTTTAAATGAAAGTCAATCTTCAATAAGAAATGCTCATATAGAAGGATATAAAAGAGATAAATACATAGTTATATTAATAGTATCCCTTATATTAGTAATTGTCTTAGTAGGCCAATTAAAAGGATTCCTATCTATAATAAGCGTTATTGTAAATATAGTATTATTCAATATAATAGTATATCTTAATACTAAGAATATCTCCTTACCAATCCTATCCTACATAGGTAGTATAATATTCTCATGTATTTGCTTAAGTTTAGTGTCAGGCCTTAATAAAAAAACATTATCAGCTATAATAAGCAGTATACTAGGAGTAACAATTACTATGTTAATAACTTTAATAGTTATCAACATATCAAACTATAGTGGTATAAGATTTGAACAAATGGAACTACTAACTAGACCATACGAAGGAATCTTTATATCAGAACTAATTCTAGGTGGTCTAGGAGCTATAATGGATATATCAATAAGCATTTCATCATCTTTACATGAACTCCTTGAAAAAGACACTAAAATAAGTAAAAAACAACTAATAAAATCAGGCTTCAATATAGGTAGAGATATAATGAGTACAATGATAAACGTTCTCTTCTTTACTTACATATGTACCATTATTCCAAATTTAACTATATTATTTAGAAATGGAGTAAATATTAATACCTTAATGAAAGAATACATAACTTTAGAAATGACAAGAGCCCTAACAGGAGCTATAGGTATAGTAGTTACTATACCTATAGCCATCTACATAACAGTATTCCTATACAAAAGGAGGACTACTAAATGATAAAAATACTATCCCTAATACTATTAATATTACTACTTATAATAGGTGGTAAAAGAGGTTTAAAAACATATATAACAATATATCTTAATTTATTCTTACTATTTATATTAATCCTAATAGCAGGATGGAACTTCAATCCTATCATTCCAACTCTAGTAATATGTATAATAATAAGTATATTAATATTATTCTTCCTAAATGGAACAAATAAAAAAACAATATCTTCATTTATATCAGTAATCATATTATTGATAATATTTACTATAATAACCTTTATCTTAAATAATAATATATATATCCAAGGATATCCAGAAGAAACAATAGACTCAATAGGATACTTAGTATATAATACTGGCCTAGAC
Source organism: uncultured Muribaculaceae bacterium (assembly GCA_964545885.1). Lineage (GTDB taxonomy): Bacteria > Bacillota_I > Bacilli_A > RF39 > UBA660 > Coprovivens. The sequence goes on from CAZJHG010000001.1 coordinate 50,860, forward strand.
ATGTTAACATTATCAAGTTGCATAATTATAATAGGACTTATAGGTACTATAAACGATACTTCAATAGCAATATCATCTGCCTTATATGAAATAAATGATAATAATCCAAATCTATCTATAAAAGAATTATTCCTATCTGGAATGAACATAGGTAAAGACATATTAGGAACTACTACTAACACATTATTCTTTGCATTCTTAGGAGGATATATGACATTATTCATATATTTCCAAGATTTCCAATATAGTTTTTCTGCTATAATAAATTCTAAATTATTTGCAGTAGAATTCACTAGAATAATATTAGGTGGTATATCTTCATTCTTAATCATTCCATTAACATCTATAATAACATCAATACTATGTAAATATAATAAGGAGGAACTTTATGAAAAAATTAAATATTATTTACGAAGACAAAGAACTACTAGTAGTAGAAAAAGAATCTCATCTACTAACAATAGCAACCGAAAAAAGAGAATCAAGAACTCTATATAATGAAGCAAGTACTTATGTAAAAAAACAATACCCTAAAAATAAGGTATTTATAGTTCATAGATTAGATAAAGATACATCAGGTATTGTAATTTTTGCTAAAAACCAAGATAAAAAAATATCTTTACAAAATAACTGGTCTAATGTAAAAAGAGAATATCTATGTATAGTAGAAGGTAAATTACCTAAACAGAAAGACACCTTAAAAAGTTATCTAGCTGAATCCAAAACTTTAGAAGTATATAGCACTAAAGATAAATCAAAAGGTAAATTAGCTATTACAGAATACGAAGTATTACAATCTAATAGTAAATACTCATTATTAAGAATAAATATTAAAACAGGAAGACGTAATCAAATAAGAGTTCAACTAAGTGATATAGGAAATCCTATCATAGGAGATAAAAAATATGGTAGTACATCTAATCCTTTAAAAAGACTAGGTCTTCATGCTAACTTAATAGAATACAAAGAAAAAGACAAACTATACCATTTTGAAACTAAATACCCAAAAGAATTTACTAAACTATTTAAGAATATTTAGTAAATTCTTTTTTTATGATATAATTTTCTAGATAATAAGGTGATAATATGCAAAATATATTTAATTTAATATTTGATAACATACTATTAGTAGGATTTATTTTAGCAGTATATCTAGTATATAAACAATATACTGATTTAAAAAATAGAACATCTTCTATGTTAGATTTATTTAATAAAACTTTATCTAAGTACCTAGAAGATAAATTTAATGCAGCCAAATCATTAGCTGAGGAATTAAAAAAAGAATATGGTCATGTTGATAAGTTAAATACTGAAATAGATCGTTTATTATATATAATAGATAAATCAAGTGAGAAAACTATTAATAATTATGTAGAAACTAGTAATGCTCTTAATAAGTTTAAAATAGATAAAAAAATAGATGCTGAAAAATATCCTAGAATGCTTGAATTAAATAAAATAAAACTATTTACTGACGAGGAAATGGAATCTTTAGACAATGGTTTGGCTATTGCTAGAAAAGAGTATAATACAGAAGCATTTAGATATAATGAAAAGGCTAGTTCATTTCCTATCCAATATTTAACCAAGTATTTAAAATTAAATAGTCAATATAGTATTTTTGACGCACTATCGAAGAAATATTCGGATATGTACGAAGTATTTGAAGAGGAAGAACCGGAAATTAATTTCTTATCTTCTTTAAATTATGTTAAAGAAGATGATTTATCAAACGATTTACCAAAACTTAAGGAATCAAAAGAAAATGAAGTAATTGAAATATCATCATACGATCAAAAAAAATAAAATAAACAAGGAGGACCAATATGAAGAAAAATAAAAAATACGACATTATAATATATGGTTCTCTTATTGGAGCAATTATATGCATTATATTCGGTTATGGTGATTATATATATTCATTAAAAGATGCTACTATTAGTTTTTCTAAAAAAGAACCTAGTATTTCAGAAGATACTATTATAGAAGAACCATCTATTATGCAATCTATAGATAAAAAAACTCTATTTAATGAATATTTATATTCAATAAATGATCAAATTATAATAGATGATGTAATATCATTTGACATGCTTAATAGTTGGGATAACTATGAAGTACTAAGTATAACTTATGATGGAGAAATATTAGAATCATATTATTCTTATTTAGTGGATATAAAGATAAGTAACAAGAATGCTACATTACCAACAGGTAAGAATAAAAGACTAAGTACAAATAATTATATTGTAATAACTTTAAATTTTAATGTTGCATATAATAAAACTACTAATACCTACGTAGTAAAAAGCATAGACATCCCTGTATAAAGCAAAAAAATGCAAAAATTATAAAAAATTTGCATTTTTTTATTGACATTAATATTAAGAATGTTATAATTAAAGAGCAATGCCTGATTAGCTCAGTCGGTAGAGCGCACGGCTGTTAACCGTTAGGTCGCAGGTTCGAGTCCTGCATCAGGCGCCATTGTTAAAATAACAGATTCATAAGAATCTGTTTTTTTTGTGATATTTTTTTAAATATCAGAGCATTTTATTTTTGAAATCTTTAAATCAAATATCATACGTGGTATAATTACTACAATAATATAATAAAAGAGTGATGAAGTATGAAAATGTTAAATATTAAAAAAACAAATATTATAATCGTTGCAATTATCTTTATTATTACTTTATTAGCTTTAGCAATTCCTGTTTCCACAGTTTCAAATTTAATAAATAAGATTAATTTTAATGAAGAAAATACAGATGATGAATTAACAGATAACTGGGAACTAGAAATATTTTTTTATAATCCAGAAGTTGATGATGGTAAAACACCACTTACCGAATATAATTAGGAAGCTTTATCGCATGATGAAGAAAGAGATGTTATTATTCAAATAAATTATAAAAATTCTAATACAATTACTTCATATAAAAAAGGCGAGTTAAAAATAGTTATACCAAAATTACATTATCATAATGGTTATCTTTCGCCATCTGAAACTACAACTGGAACTTTGGAAGATGGTTTTGAGTGGAAATGGACTTATACTTTAAAAGATAGTATAATTCTTACAAATAATATAGATATTCAACCTCAAACTAATTTTGAAGGTAGTATTCAATTGTGTTTTCGCCCAGCGACAATGTATATAAAAAATGGCACAGTTCAACCTTTTAAGGTAAATTTTGAAACGAAATCTTATCTATTGTCTGAAAGCAATACAATTATATTTAATTATACGTCAATAAGAAAAGAACAAACAGTTAGTATAAGCGGTAATAAATTAAAAGGATATGACCGATTACCTGAAGGTGCTGACGATTATGTTTGGGTTAGATGGCACTTAGACTTGAACTCTTGTGATGGAGTAAGAGGGATATATGTTAATGATGCAAGTACTTATCGTCCTATAAATGATGATTTTAAACTTTATTTTGTTTCACACATCCCAGAAGACGCAATTGTTCTTGATTCTAATTTGGAGGTTTCTGAAAATACAAATGGAGAAGCTAAAACTTATACTTATACTCATGGATATTATTATGCAACACAAAGTATATACAGAATAAAAACAGATATAATTGTAGGTTATCCTAAAGAAAAATATCAAGAAGAGCAAATAGAATATAAAGTTGATGTCTATGGAGTATATTGGGATGAAGAAGAGACAAGCCTTTTATGTAGTTCTAATAAAGTTGTAAATGGCAAGGATTATTTAATTGCTGGCTTTGGTAGATTATATTGGCATCAAAAAAAAGATGGCTGGGCAGTAAGTTCTAACAAAGCAAAATTGAATTATTCATCAACCCAATACTCTAGTAATGTCGATGTTCGCTATACTGGTAAAAAAATGGATGTTGAATTAGCTGATGATATAATGGCAGTCTCAACTACTAATGGTCAATATAGAAAACTAACTGATGAAGAATATTACTTTACGGGACTTGAGTGGATTGGTGATGTAATTGTAAATTCAAACGATATTGTGATACAATCGTATCCTATGGAAGTTTGGGTTAGGTATGCTGGTGAAGATAATTTTGTTTTATTTAGAAATGATTTAGAGGCTAATAAAGCCTATGCTGGTAACAATAGAATAAAATTTTCAGAAGAAAATAAAAAAGTAGTTGGTTGGAAGGTAATTATAAAAGATTTGGAAGAATCGATAATAGCTGGCAATGGTTATAATCATATAAATAGAATTAAAGTAAATATAAGCACAAATAACATTGCAGATACTGGCTATGTTTATAATTTTACTTATCTTAAAGTTTTAACCAATGGTGAAATACAAAATCCCGCAACTATTGATAGTTATAGTAGTGAGATGATTGAAAATGGTATTGCAGCATACGATAGTGAAACATATAACGAATATTTGAACCGTTCAGTTGGTAAGGCAGAGATAATCGATGATATTATCCTTACAGCAATGAGGACGTATTCAACTAACAATGGTCAACTCTCTAATAATGTATCTAAAGAACAATTTGAAGGAAGTTTCGGAGTAAGTTCGAATTTTAATACTTCTAAAAGTACATACAATGATTTTACAGGGTTTACTTATTACTCCTTGCTACCAAATGGTATGAACTATGAATCGTTATCTAAAATGAATAATTTAGATGCTATAAAATCATTAAAAACAAAATCAGGGATAACTTTAACAAAAGATTATATTTTAGAACATATTACAGTTGAAGCAAAAGAAAATTGGAATGGAACTGGAAGAACAAAGCTTGCAATTAAATATGATTTTTCAGATGACCCACTTGATTTTTCAACTTTCCAAACTACAAAAGGGAATGGCGACGAAAGTCTTGTAGATATAGTCTTTCCTTGCATATATGTAAATGTTTCTGTATCATATGATGCATATTTTGAATATGGTTCAACATATAATTTAGATATTTTATTATCTTTAAACGATAGAGAAAAAGACAATTTTTTTCCAGTTCACTATCAATCTAATGATATAAGTTTAAAAGAGTCCACTAAAACTGGCCCTAATGTAGTTTACGATACGTTAGATATAAACGAAAATAATCAAAATGAAATAATGTTAAAGCATACTACTAAAATGACAACTTCAAAATTATTATCTTCTCACCAAGATGTAACAACTTATGTTCAAACAGAAGAAAATAACTATACAAAAGAAAATGCCACAACCTCAAATAATTCAACTTATAGATATAAATTAAGAGTACGAACAGGAACTACTAATATTACAAATTTTACAATATACACCAATATAGAAGAAGCCCAATATTATAGAGAACATTGGAACGGTCAACTTACAAATATTGATACTTCATATGCTACTTCAAGCGGATATAATGTTAAAATATATTATTCTGAAAAAAAGGATGCCGGAAGATTATCAGAAGATAATAGTTGGAAAGAATATACAGAAGATATTGATAAGACTAAAATCAAATCATTAGCTTTTACATATTTAGATGAAAATGGAAAAAATGCAACAATTCCAGCAAACTCATTAACATATGTTGTAATTGAAATGAAATCTCCATCCAATGAAAATATAGCAACATTAGCTTATAATAATTGTTGGACAGAATGGAATGCAATTGATGCAACAACAAATCAAAAAATAGATTTCATAACAGGAATTAATTCAAATATTACAAAAGTTTATCTTCCTAGTTCAAAAACTACAACAGACATTAATATTTCATTAGAAAAGAAATGGGAAGACAATAACGATTCTTTAAAATTAAGACCATCTACAATAAAATATAAATTAATAAGTAATGAGAATTATAATGATTATGTAGAAATAACTTTAACAAAAAGAGATACTGATTTAAACAATCAAAATATATGGAAAAGAGATATTGAATTACCAAAATATGATGAAGATGGTAAAGAAATTTCATACACAATTATTGAAGATACCATTCAATTAGATAATAATTATAAATATGTTCCATCCCAAGATGAATATTTAATTACAAACACTCTATCAAAAGAATTAACAATTACAAAGAAATGGTTAGATAATAACAATAGTTATTTAACAAGACCATCTAATGTAACAATAAAAGTATTACAGAATGATAAAGAATACAAGGACGTAGTTATAACAGGTAATTACAGTACTAATGAATGGTCAAATAATATAACGGTACCTGTATATGATAATGAAGGTAATGAATACGTTTATACTTTAAAAGAAGTAGAAGTAGATAATTATAAAAGTTCATATAATAAAGAAACATATACCTTTACAAATATATTATCTGGTGAAGAAAAAATAACAATTACTAAAAAATGGATAGATAATTCAAATCAATATAATACTCGACCATCCAATATTAGTATAATTTTAAAGCAAAATAATCAAGAATTTAAAACAATAGTATTAAATGGAACTACTGATACATGGAAAAGCGAAGAAATAATAGTACCAAAATATGATGAAAAAGGTATTAAATATCTTTACACTATAGAGGAGAAAACTATTAATCACTATGGAAACGTTGAATATGATCAAAATGAGTATTTAATAACTAATACATTAAAAGAAAACAGTATATTAACTATTACAAAGCATTGGATTGATGGAAGCAATGCATATAATACTCGTCCAGAAAATTTAAATATAACTTTATTACAAAATGGAATAGAATATAAAAAAATTATATTAAGTGGAAATTCAGATATATGGACAACTAATATTGAAGTTCCTAAATATGATGATAATCAAGTAGAGTATAAATATACTATCCAAGAACAAATTCAAAATGTAGATAATGATTACACTGATATAGTTTACAGCCAAGATGAACTATCAGTAACCAATAAACTTAGTAAAGATACCAATCTAACTATTACAAAAAAATGGATAGATTATGACAATGAATATTTAACAAGACCAGACAAAATAATAATAAGTTTATTACAAAATAATCAAAAGTATAAGGAATTAGAATTATCTGGCAATGAAAATATTTGGGAATTAGTTGTTGAAAATGTCCCAGTTTATGATGAAAATGGTAAAAGATATTCATATACAATAGAAGAATCAATTAATGATGTCTTAGAAAATTATGGCAAGATAACATATGATCAAACCAATCTAACAGTAACAAATGAATTAACAGAGAAACCAAAAGTAACATTATATTTTACAGTAAAAAATGGTTATACAGAAATTGGTAAAGATGAAGTTAAATTTGATGAAGATGGTTATAAAAAAGTTTTAGAAAAATATGGCTTAAATTCAGAACAAGAGTATATATATAGTATTGAACTAGAAAATACTGAAACAGGAGAAAAATATGAAGGAAATTTAAGTACTCAAGGTGTCTTAGAGTTTTTGGATTTACCATACGGAACATATCGTGCTATTAGAGGAGAAGATGAATATTTTGATTTCGTAAGTATGTTAAATATCGAAGATATTCCAGGTGTAACATTCATAGAAGAAGAAAATGGTGGAGTTATAAAAATAGAACCAACAGGTCAAAATATTATTTATGGTGTAAATATAGTAAATAAAATAGAAACGCCAGTTCAAAACCCAAATACCAAGAATGGAAAGTATAATTATATATCCATTATTATTCTTATTATATTAAGTAGTCTAATTACTTATTATTCATATAAAAAATTAAACTATTAGAAAAATAGAGTTAGTGTAATCTAAACTCTATTTTTTCTTTAAAATTAGCCTTAATCACCACATATATTTATGATATAATTAATTGGGTGATATTATGGCAAAACAAGATACCAATTTAGATCATATAGAATTTGAAATTAAATGGGAAGGAAAACCAGCTGGCTTAATTGAAAGATTTTTGACTTCAATTAATTTGAATTTTACAGATTATCAAATTACCAAAGATGAACTTATTATTAAAAGAGGATTTCTCTTTCAAAGAATAAATACAACAGAGTTATATATGTTAAAAGACCCTGACATAACAGTTAACTTATATCAGCGTTTAATCGGTGTTGGTTCTATATATGTAACTATTGATTCTTCGAGCAATGGCCATAGAGCAGGTGAAAGAATTGTTTTAAGAAATATTCGTGAATGTGAAAAAGTAAGAAAATTATTAAGAGATAGTATTGAAGATGATGTAATGGAAAGAAAGATTACATACTTTGATAAAGTTTAAGAAAGTGTGATAATATGAACAATAATCAAGAGATAGGTAAACCAATAAAATATCAAATAGGTAATAATAGAAATGCTATTCCAGTATTTGAGCAAAAACAACCAACTATAGTAGAACCACCAGTTCCAACATATCCAACATATCCAACATATCCAGAAGAAACTTTAGAAGAACCAATAGTAAATGAACCTACTAATTATAATGAACAACCATTATATAAAGAATCTTCAATAGAACAAGTGTCTAATGACTCTTTTCAAGTACCAGAAGAACCAAGTATACCTGAAACTTTACCAACACAAGAATCTCCAGGTATATACAATGGCTTTGTAAGTATTTTAGATAGATATGGTCAAGAATTAACAAGTCGTGAATATGTAACAGATCCATCAATAGGTAGAGATGAAGAAATAAAACAAGTAATAATGACTTTACTTACTCCAGAAAAAAGTGCTTTATTAGTTGGTAAAGCTGGTGTAGGTAAAACTTCTATTGTCGAAGGTGTTTCATATCGTATTCAAAAGCATATGGTACCAAGAGCCTTAGAGGGATATAAAATATATAAATTAAATGTAACATCTTTATTAGGAAAAACTGAATCTAATGGTCAAATAGAAAGTAGAGTAGACTTACTAGTAAAAGAATTAGCAGCTCGTCCTAAAACTATTCTTTTCTTAGATGAAACTCATGTCTTAGTAAACAAAGATGGTGGTGAAGGTGGAATCGACTTTGCCAACATGTTTAAAGCTGGATTAGACCGTGGAGAAATAAAAATGATAGGTGCTACTACTGACGAAGAATATGAACAATATATTTTAAGAGATCGTGCCTTCTTAAGACGTTTCCAAAAGATAGATGTAGCAGAAGCTGATCAAGCTACTTGTGTAAAAATATTAATGGGTACATATCCTAAGATAGAAAAGAAAACAGGAGTTCACTTTGAATATACAGATTATGTTATTGAAAGAATAATGACATTTATTGTGGATATGACAGATGAATATAAAAGAGTATATGAAATATCTTCAAGATATCCAGATATCTGTTTAACAATCGTATCAAATGCTTTCACATATGCGTTATTTGATAATGATAATGTATGTCGTATCAAACACGTTTACAAAGCAGTTTGTAATGCTAGAAATATTTATGAAGATGCTAAAAAGAAAGCGATAGAAAAGTTTAAAATAGATTTCTCAGACTTAATTCGCGAAGAGAATGTTAACTTAAATGAAACAGAATAGAAGTACGTGTAAATACTTCTATTTTTTAATAATTAAAAAATATTACACATGATATAATAAAATTATGATAGGAATGGTGAATTAATGGAAAAAATTAAAGTATTTCAAATTGGTTGTGGAAAGATGAGTGTATACACAATGCGTTATGTATATGAACATGGAGCTACAATAGTGGGAGCAGTAGATATTAATCCTAATTTAATTGGAAAAGATATCGGTGAAGCAATGGGAACAGAACAAAAAAATGTTCTAATTGATTCTGTTGACAACTTAGAAGCCTACTTAAAAGCTTCAAAACCAGATATTGCTATAGTAACAACAATGAGTTTATTAGAAGATGTCAAAGATGTATTAAGAACATGTGCATCTTTAGGAATAAACGCTATAACTACTTGTGAAGAAGCATTCTTCGCTTCAAACTCTAATCCGACTGTATGGAAAGAATTAGATGTATTAGCTAGAGCTAATAAGTGTACAATCACAGGTTGTGGATATCAAGATATATTTTGGGGTAATTTAATTTCTGTTATAGCAGGAACAACTCATAAAGTAGCTAAAATTAAAGGCTCTTCATCTTACAATGTTGAAGATTATGGTATAGCATTAGCAAAAGCTCATGGTGCAGGTTTAACATTAGAAGAATTTGATAAGGAAGTAGCAGCTGCAGATAGAATGAGTGTTGAAGAAAGACAAGCAATAATAAATTCAGGAAACTTTGCTCCATCTTATATGTGGAATACGGTAGGATGGTTAGCAGACAAATTAAAATTACATATTACTAGTATGAAACAAGAATGTGTACCACAAACTAACAATGAAGATTTAGATTCTTCTACTTTATGTATGAGTATTAAAGCTGGAGATGCTACTGGAATGAGTGCTGTAGTAACAGCCGAAACCGAAGAAGGAATTATCCTAGAAGCAGAATGTATTGGCAAGGTATATGCTCCAGATGAATTTGATAAAAATGAATGGACAATCATTGGTGAACCAGAAACAACAGTTACAGTACAAAGACCAGCTACAGTAGAACTTACATGTGCAGATATAGTAAATAGAATACCTGATGTAATTAATGCTGAACCAGGCTTTATACCAACTAGTAAAATGCCAGAGCCAACATATAGGGTAAAACCATTACATGAATATTTAAAATAAAATATCTAAAGAAATATTATTCAACTATTAATAATTTATTAATTAATAATAAAAATGCAATAAAAGTATAAAAATTATTGCATTTTTTTATTTCTCTATTTATAATGAAAATGACTTTTTTGCAAGAAAACTTACATTTGTATAATTACATGATGGGTACTAGATAGAAATATCTGGTTTTTTGCGTTGTAAAAAGGTTAGGAAAGGAGTGTAAAAAAATGTCTTTCATCAATGTTTCGCACATAAGTAAAACATTTAAAGTAGCCAAAAAACAATCAGGATTTAAAGCTACTTTAAAAAACTTTATTAAAAGAGAATATAAATATATAGATGCAATTAAAGATATCTCTTTTAATATCGAAGAAGGTAGTATAGTTGGTTATATAGGACAAAATGGTGCGGGAAAATCAACTACTATCAAAATTTTATCAGGAATTCTAATTCCAGATTCTGGTGAAGTAACAATCGATGGACTTACGCCTTGGAAAGATCGTAAAAAATACGTATCTGAAATAGGAGTAGTCTTTGGTCAGCGTTCTCAACTATGGTGGGATATCCCAGCAGATGATACTTTTAATTTATTAAAAGATATCTATAAGATAGAGAATACTAAGTTTGAGGAAAAAAAGAATTACCTTGTAAAATTATTAAACATTGAAGATATCATTCACGTTCCAGTAAGACAATTAAGTCTTGGACAAAGAATGCGCTGTGAAATAGCTGCATCACTATTACATGAACCAAAGATATTGTTTCTTGATGAACCGACTATTGGCTTAGATGCCTTATCTAAACAAATAGTAAGAAACTTTATCAAAAAGATTAACAAAGAACAAAAAGTGACAGTTATACTAACCACTCACGATATGAATGACATCGAAGCCCTTGCCAAAAGAATTATAATGATTGGTAACGGCGAAGTCATCTATGATGGTACATTAAAAAATCTAAAACAAAAATACGACCATCATAAGTACATATCAGTAACAACAGGAACTAAATTAACAAAATTAAGAAAAAAAGGAATTATCACTCAAGAGAAAACAAACGATGGTTATAAATTCACCATCGACTCTAAAATCATCGAAATATCTGACTTCTTAAATTATCTATCTACAAAAGTAGATATCAAAGACCTTGAAATAGATAATGAATCATTAGATAACATAATTATTAATCTATACCAAACAATCTAATGAAACAATATTTATCGTTTTTTAAATTAAAATTCGCAGTAGGATTACAATATAAAGCAGCAGCTTTAGCAGGTTTAGCAACTCAAATGTTCTTTGGCTTAATATATATAATGGTATATATGGCTTTCTATAGTAGTGGAGATGCTAATGTTGACATCTCACTAGCTGAATTAATTCCATATCAATGGTTAAGCCAAGCTTTCTTATCTTTAATTTGGATTTGGCACAAAGACAATGAAATCTTAAGTATGATAAAAAATGGTAATGTTGCTTATGAATTATGTCGCCCTCAAAATTTATATTGGATGTGGTACATAAGAATTTTAGCTTCTAAATTATCAGCAGTCATACTAAGATGTATCCCATTACTAATAATTGCTTTCTTATTGCCATATCCATACAAATTAACTTTACCAGCAAGTTTCAGCGCTTTGATATTCTTCATAGTTTCCCTTATTATTGCAACATTTCTAGTAACAGCATTAGTTACTTTGATGTATTTATTAATCTTTTATAGTGTTGATAGTAAAGGAGTAATGGGAATGTATTGTGGTATTGCTGAAATCTTATCTGGTCAAGTTATAGCTATTCCATTATTTCCAAACTTTCTAAAAATAATAGCAACATTATTACCATTTGCATACATAAGTGATTTTTCATTCAGAATATATTCAGGTAACATAACAGGAACATCAATCTACCAAGGCTTATTTATTCAAATAACTTGGTTAATTATAATAGTAATTTTAGGTATAATATCTTCTAATAAAATCTTAAAAAGAGTATCAGTACAAGGTGGATAATCAATATGAAAATATATTTTGACTATCTTAAACTACACCTAAAATCTATTTTAGAATATAAACTATCTTTTATATTATCTTTATGTTCCCAAATATTTGTCTTTTTCACTTATTATTTCTTAATAATTGCTTTATTTCAGAAATTTTCTAATCTCCAAGGATATAACCTATACGAAATTCTTTTAACATTTAGTATTATTCACTTCGGCTTTTCTATGAATGAAACTTTTGCTAGAGGAATAGATCAATTTGATTCTTTGATAATTGATGGTTCTTTCGATAGACTTCTTTTAAGACCAAGAAACATTCTTCTCCAAGTAGTAGGATATCAAATTGATTATACTAAATTAGCTAGAGTAATCCAAAGCATCATTATTATGATAATATCTCTAATTAAATTAGAAATAGAATGGTCGATTTTAAAAGTAATAACTCTTATGTTAATGTTACTAAGTAGTATAGCAATATTCTTTGGTATATTCTTACTAGCTGCATCATATTGTTTCCTAACAGTTCAAGGTTTAGAAGTTAGAAATGTCTTTACAGATGGAGGTAAAAACGTAGCTCAATATCCAATAGGGATATTTAATAAGTACTTTGTTAAAATATTTACATACATTATTCCATATGCTTTAGTAAATTACTATCCATTAATGTATTTCGTAGGTAAAGTAGATAAAGTATATTACGTTTTTCTACCTTCAATAGTATTATTATATTTAATTCCATGTTTCTTAGTATTTAATAAAGGTTCTAAAAATTATTTAAGTACAGGTTCATAATAAAGAGCTCACAGCAATGTGAACTCTTTTATTCTATAAAAATCTTTCCCAATACTGAGTACCAGTCCCATTTACACTAGTATAGTATTTATCTATTTGTTCAGATATTAATTTCATTTTATTATATAAAGGAGTACCAGGAGTATAACAACTTCTTTTCGAGCTTCTTGTCATAATATCTTCAAATAGAGTAGCTCTATCTTCACGCCAGTTAGTTTGAGAGTAATTGCTTAAAAAATAAGAATTATTATCTTGAGTAGTTAAAAAATTTAAAGAAGTATCAAAACTACCATATTTATAATTATCTGGATTTAATTCGTTCCAAATACTTTCTAAATTTTCTGGGTATATTTTTATTTTTAAATAAGCATCTATATAATGCATTATTTCATGATTCAAAGTTTTTTCAAAGAGTAAATCACTTTTTAGACTGATAATTACATTATCGGCAGACTGACTATCAGTTAAGCCAGCAATTCCACTATTAGGTATATCTTTAACTACATATATTGTAAGTGGCATTCCAAAGTCTTTCATTTCTTTAAAGAATCCTTTTGGATATTTTTTCATTTCGGTTTCAATTCTTTTTAAGTATTCATTTATTTCTTTATCATCAGTTAGTTTAGTAGGAGCATAATAACCAATTAAATAATCGCCCATCTCATTTCCATAAGCAATCTTAATTGAATATGTATCTTGGATAGTATTTCTATAACTATTATTTACTTCCGCTTGAGTTACTGGAGTATCTTGCTTGGAATCTTCATTACCTTGATTATTATCATTATTATTATTATTATTATTATTATTTTTATTACTTGTACTATTATTTTTATTATTACTATCTTCCTTAGAGTTATTTGTAGTACTAGATTGATTCTTACTAGGTTGTGAATTATTAGAAGAATTATTCTTATTATTAGAATCTTCTTTTTTATTATCATCTGTTACATCAGCATTACTTGAATTATCAGCATTCTCATTTTTATCAGTATCATCATCTATCATTATTGTATCCACTATAATAGTATTATCATCTATTTGTTTTTTACTATCTATATCGGTAATATCTCTATTATCATTATCAGTATTTTTAATTTCATCTATAATTTCTTTCTTATAATAGAATTGTTTAGTTAGTAAAACACCATTAATAATACTACCTAGTAATAATAGAACTATCACTGTTAATTGAACAATCTTCTTATTCTTTTCATTATTCATAAAACTCACTACCTTATAATAGTATTTTATCAAAATATAGTATAATCGCACAATATCTTAATAGTAATAAAATAAACCAAATTAAAAAGGAAAGTTATCTTTCCATTTTTTTGTAAAATAATTTTATATAGATAATTAAATATGCCATAGATAAAGCAAATCCTGCTAATACATCGCTCGCATAATGAACTCCTAAATATATTCTACTTATACCAATTAATAGGGTTAATAAAGCTAACAAACTACAATATAGTATTTTTTTCTTCTTTTTCATCTTTTTATGAGCAATTATATAAATAAAAAATCCATAAAAAGCTAAGCTAACCATTGAATGCCCTGATGGAAAACTATAACCTTTTTCTACAATTAAATTTATATCAATAGGCCTTTGTCTGGTAAATATTAGTTTCATTCCTTGGTTTAATAATGAACACATTAATACGTTTAGTCCTATAAAAAAACCATTCTTTCTGTTCTTAGAACAAGCCATTATAATAACAGTAGCAAATACAATAAACCAAGTGCTACATAGGAATGTTATGAATTTAAAAAAGTAGGTAAGTGGTTTACACCTAAATTTTTCTATAAAGTTAAAAACAGTATTATCAAAAACATATATTTGATCCTGTAAAAGTAGTTCTACCAAAACTAAAAATATAACGATACTTAGAGAAAATATAATAGGTTTCCAATATTTTCTTATTTTTTTATTCATCAAATTCACCAAAATATATTGTTATCATTTCTTTATATCTTTCAAGTAAATGTTGATTTGCATTTTTCTTTTTGGCTATATTATATGTTTCTCTATATAAATATCTATTTTCATCTTTAGTTCCACCACTATTTTTCCAAATTTTATCCCCAATCTTTAAATAATTTTCATAGTGTGATATTAAGTTATGTAGTTTATCTGCTAACATAATATTAATAACATTAACATCATAGTTATTTCTCATTCTTTTTACATAATCTTTTTTTCTATCAAACCATTTGGAAATACTTTTATCTTCGGATAGGTCGGATACCATATCGGCCACCAATGTACCAAATCTTTCTTCTATTTCTTCATATCCGTATTCAGTATCATCAATAATATCGTGTAATAAAGCTGAAATCAAAACATCTTCAGTATCAACAAATTCTCTTAGCATTGAATAAATTACCATAGGATGAAAACATTTATCTATATTTTCATTACGTCTTTTTTGTCCTTTATTGGCTTTTACCATAAAATGAATAGCTTCTTCAACTTTAGTATACATAATTATCACCTAAATTCTATTTTTCTATCCTACCTATATTTTATAGCAATCTTTTTATTTTGACAAATAAAAAGAGATTAGATAGTGTCTAATCCCCGTTTTCCATGACTTTTTCTAGTAGAACTTTTTCTTTAAAAGCACCTCTTTTATTAGCTTTCTTGATTCTTTTTTCTTCAATTTCTTCATAAGAAACACCTTTGTAATCTAAAATAGCTCTAATTACTTCTAGAATGTCTACCATTTCTTCAATATTTCCTGCTTCTAAGTATTCGCTAACTTCTTCTTGAAGTTTCTTATCTAGTTCTTTTATGTATTCTTCATCACTTAATATTCTTGTAGTAGGTAGTTCATTATTTTTTAAAATAATATCCGGGATTCTATCTCTTACTAATTTATTATATATTCTCATATTTTATTCCTCAATTTCTTTCTTTTTGTTGCCTTTAATTAAAGTATTATTATTTTTTATATGATTTCCAATTACCTCAGAAATATCTGTTATGGTAACAAATGCCGATTCATCGTATTCTTCTACAATTCTTCTTAGTTCTGGAACTTCTACTCTTGTAAGTACACAATATAGCATAGCTTTTTCTCCGCTAATAAGCCCTTTACCTTCTAGTAGTGTAACAGTTCTTCCGATTCTTTTATAGATTACTTCAGCCATCCCAAGGCCATCATTTGTAATTATTATAGCAGCTTTAGCTTTTTCAAATCCCTCATTAATTTCATCAATTACTTTTGATGTTATAAAGTAAGCAAGTAATGAGTAAAGGGCTCTATCTATTCCATAAAAATATCCAGCAACACTAAATATTATAATATTACAAAATAGTACAAATTGACCTACAGATAAGTTAGTATTTTTACTTATTACAATTCCTAAAGATTCAGTACCATCTAAACAACCACCAGATTTTAGTACTAAGCCAACACCAATACCTAGTATTATACTTCCATAAATTGTTGCAAGTAGTATATTATTGATAACATGATTAATATGATGGAATGTTTCTAAAAACAATGAAAACACAACTATACTAACAATTGCTTTTACTAAAAATCTCCATCCCATATTTTTGTATCCTATATATAAAAAAGGTATATTAATAATTACTATACATAAACTAAGTTTCCAATCAAGTACATAATTTAGTATCATACTTATTCCAGTAACTCCACCATCTAAGATTGAATTTGGTACTAAAATACCTTCTACGGCAAATGCCGCAATAGCTGCACCTAATATTATAAATATAAACTGTAATACTTCTTTTATAATAGGTGATTTTTTTACAACTTTTTTTATTCTTTCCATTATAACCTCCCTTATTTATTACACTTAAATTATATCATATTTCTACCATTTTCTAAAGAACGAATACTATATATGTTATATTGAAGACAATAGAAAGGAGTATTGATATGGCTAAAAATATTTCTAAAAAAACAAAGGCAAAGGAGGTTAGTCCCAAGAAGAAAAATACAAATGAAGCAAGTATATTTCCGATACTAGGAATAATAGTAGCTTTAACAGCAATGGCATTATTTTACTATAATGATATATCTCAAGTATTTAAGGCTTATATAACAGATCAAAATGAAGTAAAATTAATAATGGAATCTATAGGAACAGTATCAGCTAGTTTCGTTATAATAAATATAGTTGTTTTATTTATTGAATGGTGGTTATATAAATATAATCATAAAAAATTATTATATATAGTAACTATTATTTCATTTTTATTAATTTGTAATGTACTATCAGCATATTTAAAAGTATTTTTTACACCATTTGTAGTTGGAGTATACTATAGCATAAAGATAACAAAAAAATCCTAATTATTTTTAGGATTTTTTCTATATTTACTTTGATTATTTAATTCTTGATAATACATAACAGTTTCTTTATCATAGTATCTTATTTCACCGCTAGGTAACATCAGCATTCTTTCAATTCCGAGATTATCTACAAAGTCTACATTATGAGATACTACTAGCATAGTCCCTTCATAGTCTTTAAAAGTTTTAGCTATCATTTCTTGTGTCTGCGGATCTAGATGATTAGTAGGTTCATCTAAGATTAATAGATTAGCTCCAGTTAATGCTAATTTAGCTAAAGCAACACGACTTCTTTCACCAGGAGATAATACCGATACTTTTTTATATACATCATCACCATGAAACAAGAAGTTGCCCAAAAAGCTTCTAAGTTCTTTAGTGCTTAATCCTGTACCTTCAAAGTTTTCTAATATTATTTTTTCATTGTCTAATAGTTCGTGTTCTTGAGCGTAGTAACCGATTTCGGTCTTATCATTTATTACAATTTCCCCAAGTAAAGGTTTTAATTGACCTACAATTAATTTAAGTAGAGTAGACTTACCAACACCATTTTCTCCAACTATCAAGAATTTCTCTCCACGACCTAAGTCAAATGTTAAATCATCTATCAGAATATGTTCTTCATTATATCCAAATTTAACATTTTCACACTTAATAGGAACAACTCCAGAATGGTGATTAATTTTTATTTTAAAATGAGCGACCTTTTGTTTTTGTTCTAAGACAACTTTAATTTCTTCAAGCCTTGCTAATTTTTTTTGTCTATCTTTAGCTATTTTAGCTTTCTTTTCATTACCACCAATATACTTAGCAATTATCTTTTTTAATTTTTCTTCTTCTTTTTCTTGTTTATCGTGTATTCTTTCTAATGTCTTTAATCTTTCATTACGTATTTTCATATATTTTTCATAATTACCAGGATATAATTCCATTTTATGTGTAGCTTTATCTACATAAAGTGTTTGTGTAGTAACTTGATCTAAAAAATCAATATCATGCGATATAACAAGTATTGTTCCATTATAATTTTTTAGATAATTAATAATATATTCTTTAGTATCTATATCCAAATGGTTAGTAGGTTCATCAAGTAATAATATTTCTGGATTAGAGTAGAGTAATCTTGCAAAAGCAATTTTACTTTTTTGGCCACCAGATAAATTACATAATTGCATATCTAATAAATCACTATCTATATTCATCCCAGTAACTATCTTTAATAGTATATTTTCAGCACTATATACATCATAGTATTCTAACTTTTCTTGAAGTTTACCAATTCTTTTCATAATGAACTTTAACTTCTTTTCATCAGTCTCAATACTAGCTTCCGTATAAGCTTCACTTAGCTCTTGTTCTAACTTTTTAATTGGTCTCCCCTCAAGTAGATAATCAAATACTGATATTTCCATACTAGGAATTTCATCACTTATTACTTGTGGTAAGAAACCAATTCTAGTACCAGGTTTTAATATAATACGTCCACTATCAGGTTCTAACTTGCCCATAATAAGTTTAAAGAATGTACTTTTACCAGCACCATTCATCCCTATAATACCAACTTTTTCATTATCTTTTATTTGTAAGTTAACATCATCGAATATTTCTTGTACACCAAAAGACATAGTTAAATTTTTTATATTCATGATATTTCACCTCGTTCTATATAATACCACAAAATGTAATAATAGAGTAGTTTCGGTATAATATACATAAATTGATAATGTATATTGCAGTAAATTAAAGTATACAAAGTTATCAAAAAAAGCATAGATAAATTTAAGTAAGTGTTATATACTATATTAAGTAAAGTAGAGGAGTAGATGTATTGTGTATTGTCGAAATTGTGGTAATAATTTAAATCCAGGAGTAGCATTTTGCCCTAATTGTGGAACTAAAATAGTAAATGAAAATAGTGTTGCTGGAGGGATAAATGTAAATCCCAATATTCAAAATGTATCAACAGCTAATTTTAATAATATGAACCAGAATCAACAAGGATTTAATCAATCATCAATGGGAAATGGATATCAACAAGTTCAATATCCACAGCAACCAGCTAAACCTAAAAAAAATAAATTATTAGTTATTATTCTAGCTATTATAATAGTAGGTTTTATTTCTATTGGTGCAATTTTTTATCTTTCATCAGCAAAATCAGAAAAGCTCGTTTGTAAATCAGATGAGGGGAATATTACCATCATGTATAATAAAAAGGGCAAAATAACAGCCTATTTAGCTAATGGTATAACTTATGATTTTGATGAGCAAAAAGAAGTCGCTGAAGAAATGGGAATAGATGATTATATAAAAGATTTTGATAATTGGTTTAAATCTAATACCTCAGGTTATTGTACTGTTGATGGGAAAAGAGTATCAAAGGAAACTAAGAAAGATAGCGATGAAAATAAAACCGACGATGAAAGTGCAAATAACAAAAAAGATAATGATAATAATGAAAATAAATTAGATAAAGATGTTAAAGTTGTTGGAGATAATAAGTATGGTTACATTACTATTCCTAAGAATTGGTCAAATTTTTATGATATAGATGGTAATACATCATTACAATATTCATATGCTAATGTATTTATTGTATCTTTAAATTATATTGAAAATAGTCAATATACTGCAAAGGAAATAGCTTCAAGTTACATGTACGAAAAACAAAATTCAGCAGAAGTAACAGGAGTTACAGGTGCAACTGTACAAATAGGAAAAAACAAAGAATATACAGCATACCAAGTATATATGTATTATCCATCCGATGAAATATTCTTAGTTACTTATTGGTTTGAAGCTGAAGATGGAAATATTCATTATATAGCACTTGAAGGCCCAGGAGAATTAAGTGGAGTATCAATAACAGATTATTTATATATTGTAGAAAGCTTTAGTTTGAAAAACGAAAATAGTCAGTTATAAAAAAACTACTAAATAAGTACAGTCTATTTTTTGATATGTTTTAAATAAGATTTAAAGTTAGACAGCTTATAAAATATTTTAATTAAAGGATTGTATTCTGTAATTTACAAGAATACAATCCTTTTTATTTTAGAAAAAGACATATTAAACGTAAATTACATAGATAATAACTTAATAAAAAAATATTATACATAAATAATTTGTAAAAACATAATTGCTTTATGATGAAATAACGTAGTAATTTTTAAATAGTAAGTTGAAAATTCCAAAAAAAAGCAAGTATTTACTTACTTGTTTTCTTTACATATTTTAATCTTAAATTGTGAGCAACTAATACATTATGCATTAACTCATAAACAGTCATTGGACCAACTCCACCTGGAACAGGTGTAATATGGCTCGCAATCTTAGAAACATTTTCGTAATCAACATCACCATATAATTTCCCTCGAACTCTATTTATACCAACATCAATTACTACAGTATCTGGATTTATCATATTTTCTTTTAAGTATCCTGCTTTACCAACAGCAACTATGACTATATCAGCATTCTTTGTATATACTTCAATGTCCTTTGTTTTGGAATGACATATTGTTACAGAAGCATTTCTATTAGTTAATAAATTTGCTAGTGGTTTACCAACTAAAACACTTCTACCAATTACAACGATTTGTGAACCTTCAATTTTTATTTTGTATTCATCTAATAAATCGATGATTCCTTTAGGAGTACAAGGTACTAATGAAGGCATACCTTGAACCAATCTACCAGCGTTAATAAAAGTTAAACCATCAACATCTTTATAAGAGTCAATAGTATTTTGGATTAAACTTGAATCAAGATGTTTAGGTAGTGGCATTTGTACTAAAATACCATCAATAGTTTCATCCTTATTTAATTTTTTTATATACCTAACTAACTTGTCTTGTTCAATATCTTCTTTGAATGTTTTGTGTATAAATTTATACCCCAATTCATTTGCTAATTTTTCTTTTTGTTTTACATAAACATTACTAGCTTCATCATTACCAACTTGAATAACAGCTAGTCCCAACTGTGTTGGTATTTCTTTGATTTTTTCTTTTAATTCGGTAATCTTCTTGTCTCTTAGAAGCTTACCATTCATCTCTACCATTTTTTCATTCACCTCTATAATAAAATTATACCATAAAAAAAGAGATTTTTAACAATCTCTATTTTGTAATTCCAGCTGCTGTAAATGCACTTTCAACTTTTGTAGCTTCAACATATCCAGAAACTCCACCGATAACTTTATTGTTCTTAATTATTAATGTTAATGGTGTACCTGTTATATTATCTTTAGCAAATGTTTCCCAATCTCCACTACCAGATAGACTTGATAAAGTATTGTAAGAATCACTATCAGTTATAGTATTTAAATTAAAATTAATGATTGTAGATAAATCAATATATCTTACAGTAATATCGTAATCTTTAGCAACTTCAACCAAAATTGGAGCATAATATGAACAATATATACAACCTTGTCTAGCAATTAATAATACAATAGTTTCACTCTTAGATTCAGTTTTAATATCACTTGCAGTTATAGTTTTAAAAGAACTTGTATCATAAGTATATTCAGTATCGCTAGTAGAAGTATCATTGCTTTCAGTTTCAGTTTTTGCAACACCATTATTGATTACACTTAACATAGTAATTAATGAAACTATTAAAGTAATTATTGTTAATATAAAAGTGTAATTTGATTTTTTTTCAATATTAGTAATTCTTTCTTCCATAGTTATTTCTATATATTCATTTTCTTCTACATCATCATCTTCATCGTTAAAATCATCATCTAAAACTTTCTTTAATTTATCTTTTTTAGTAGAAGTTGAGTTGTTTTTATTTGTTTCTTCAACTTCCTCAATTTCTTCGTTTTCGATTTCTTCAGTAGTATCTATTTCTTTCACAACTGTTTTTTTATTTTTTGCCATATTTCTTATTCCTCCCTAACACAATTTTACAAGTATTTGCAACTAATTACAAGGAAAAAGCGAATTTTTACCTATATTTCACCAGAAAATCAGTTATAATATAGTACACGAAGGTGAGAATATGTTAGGAACAATAATCGGTGATATAGTTGGTTCATTTTATGAAGTAGAGGAAATTAATGCTTTTAAAAATAATCCAGATAAGAAAAGAAGTTATGAAGAAAGAATAAAAATTTTAAATAGAGATGTTTCACTTTTTACTAAAGAATGCTCTTATACTGATGATTCGGTTTTAACTATTGCTATCTCAACAGCTTTAACTGATGGTAAAGATTTTGAAGAAGTACTAAGAGAATATGGCTTAAAAGAAATAGCTTTAGGAGAAGATAAGTATGGTAGAAGCAGATTTGGCAGTGGCTTCGTCTCATGGCTAAAAGGCGAAAAAGAAGGAAACAGTTTCGGTAATGGTGCTTCAATGCGTATTTCACCAATCGGCTATTATTATGATGATTTAAACTATGTTTTAAATATAAGTAAAGAAGCAACAATTCCATCTCATAATCACAAAGAAGCAATAAAGGGAGCT
This sequence comes from uncultured Muribaculaceae bacterium, assembly GCA_964545885.1. Classification (GTDB taxonomy): domain Bacteria; phylum Bacillota_I; class Bacilli_A; order RF39; family UBA660; genus Coprovivens. The sequence continues at coordinate 74,011 of CAZJHG010000001.1, forward strand.
CAAGCAGTAGCATCAACTATCTATTTAGCCCGTAATGATTTTTCTAAGGAAGAAATAAAAGATTTTTTAGAATCACGTTTCGGTTATTTTATGAATTTTGATTTAGAAGATTTACAAAGAAATTATAAATTTTCTTCTAAGACAATTAATAGTGTACCGCAAGCTATTTTCTGTTTCTTAGAATCAACCGATTTTGAAGATTGTCTAAGAAAAGCTATTTCAATAGGGGGAGATACTGATACTATCGCTGCCATTGCCGGAGGAATAGCTGAAAGTTTCTATGGTATTCCCGAAGATTTAAAAAATAAGGCTTTATCTTATTTACCAGAAAATTATAAAAATCAAATAATAAAATTTTATTCTGTTTTAGAATTAAAAAAGCATCTTTTAAATTTGGAAATATGTCATGATGAGTTTTGGGAATATATGAGAAAAAACACCAAAAGAGTAAATCTTCCATTGAATAGTGGAGTTTGGGGAACATTCGTTGACCGCAAAATAGAAAATAATTCTCAGACTATTCGTATTCTAGTTCCACCATTAACAACAGAATTATCGTATAAAATAAATATTCATGAATATGCTCATGCTTATGAATTGTTTAATCTTTTACAAAATGGTAATAATTTAGAAAGTCTTAATATTAAAGAGAGTGAAAACTTCGCTAAATCTAAAGAAAAAGAGTATCAATTAAAAAAAGTTTTATAGTGATTTATAAAACTTTTTATTTTACTGTTCCTTTAAAGTCATATAGCTTTTTACATAGTGGGTAAGCTCTTGTTCCGTTATGTACTTGAACATTATCTAAATCAGTATAAATATTTGGCGTTTTTATTCCCATCTTATTAAGTAACTCGGTATCATATTCTTTAAAAGCTGGACAAGGTAATATTGTTCCGTCATATTTTATAACTAATTTATCTAAGCCAGCTGTACATTTATGCTTATCATCACTTAGTAAAGGAATTCCAACTCTTAAAGACCCTTTAAATGAAGCTTTGCAATTTTCATATATAGTAGCAAATTCTTTTATTTCGTTTTCATTCATCATAAGTTCATCTTTATTAATTTCTCCTCGTCCTTGTGGTACAAAGTTAAGAAGACTTAAGTTTTTAATTTCAGCAATATTAAGAATCTCAATTAAATCAGGTAATTCTTTATAATTTAATTTCATTGGTACAAAGTGAACATCAGTATCTAATCCCACAACAGCTGCTCTTATAATGGATTGTTCTACTTCTAAGAAGTGATTACTTCCCATTAAGTAATCATACGTTTCTCTTTCAGCACCTTGAAAATCAAATACAATTTTGTCTAATCCTAGTTCTTTTAAAATTTCCATTTCCTCGCGAGAAATCGCACTAAATGTTTTATTATTATATTGAGTATATATTTTCATTTCGTGTCTAACTATTTTATCCATTATTTCTGGTTGTAAGTTACGATGATGTATTTCAATTTGTTTTCTTAACACATCAATTTGATCTAGAGTCATCTGTTTATTTTTTTTAACACCACTAGTAAATAAAACAACTCTAATTCCTAAATCTTTACAGTACTTAATCATATCAAATAGGTTAGGGTGTAAAAAAGGTTCTCCTCCAGAAAAAGAAATTTCCTGTATCCCACCAATCTTCATAAAATGATTAATTACCTTAACAAAGTTTTCATAATTTATTATTGTATTTTTATCCATTCCTGCACAAGAAGAACAAAATCTACAATTATTCGGACAAGTTTGAATAATTTCAAAGCATAAATCTTTTATCATAGACATCTCTCATTTCAAATAGTTATTTTATCATACTAATTAATAAAATAGTAACAATGTTATTTTTATAACAAAAAAACTAGTCTTTCGACTAGTAATCTTCACAATGGGGCGAGATGTGGGGATCGAACCCACGCGTGCCAGAGCCACAATCTGGTGTGTTAACCACTTCACCAATCCCGCCATGCGTATACATAGAATAACAAATAATTGAAGAAAATGCAAGTATATATTATAATTAATTTGTAATAAAATTCACAAGGAGTGGTAAATATGTTAAATATTATGAACTATGTATTGGTAAAAATATCTTTTTGGGATCAATTAAAAAGTGAAATATTGGGTATTTGGGATGCAATTAAAGACTTCTTGCTTATGATAAAAGAAATAACATATGATGTTGTTGCTAATGCAGTAGGAGCAGACACTACTAATATGGTTTTAATAGGTATAGGAGTAGTTGCCGTAATGTTAATTTGTCTTGCGATTATAAATAAAAGATAAAGGAAAGCTGTTAAAACTTTCCTTTTCTTATGCTCCTCTTTTTCTTGATTTGATTAAAGGTAAATCTTCTTGGTTTACACCAAAACTTATTGAACCAAAATCTCTATCTGCTTCTAAAGCTGTAAGGACTAATTTTGTACCAATCTTAATCTTTTTCTTAGATTTTCTACCAGCAAATGACAAGTAATTATCATTGTAATTGAATTTATCTCCTTCAATATCTTCTGGATAAAGTCTACCAGTAATACCTTCATCAGTTTTTACAAACATTACTTTGCTATTTACATAAGTAACGTGAGCATTAAATTTTTCTCCAATATGATTTTTCATATATTTTATCATTTCTAATTCATCAGCATCACGTTCAGCTTGATCAGCATTTCTTTCTTTTTTAGAAATATGTTGACAGAAATCATCCATCATATCATAAAATTCATCAGCATCTTTAATACTAAATTTATTATCTCTTTGTAATCTTAAATTGTAATGTCCTCTTAAGTCAGCTGCTCTTCTAATTGGACTTGTCCAATGTCCGTAAGTTGGAAGACCAAGTCCAAAGTGTCCAACATTTTCAACATCATATCTAGCTCGGTTCATTGAGCGAAGTATAATTTGAGCTGCAACGCTTCTTTCGTCCATATCATCAATCTGACGAAGTATTTGTTGAATAACTTTGCCATTAACAATATCATGAGTAGCTTTAACTCTAATACCACTCTTGTCAAGTAACTCAAATGCTTCTTCAACTCTTTCCTCATCTGGAGCTTCGTGAACACGAAGTGGAGAAGGGATAATCATATAATTTGCATAACATTCACCAGCAAGTAACATTAAATTTTCGATAATTTTTTCCGCTGTTTTTTGTTCTTTTTGTTTGAAACTTAAAGGATTTCTATCTTCGTCCATTTGTATTTCTAAATCATTAGAGCCAAAATTAACATATCCACGTTTTTCTTTTATTTTTTCCATTTTTAAAGATAGTTGACGCATCATTTCTAAATCATCATAGAATTCTTCATATCCTTCTGGCAAATCACCATCTTCAAATATTTTATTAACATCCTCATAAGTCATTGCTTTTCTTGAATTAATGATAGAATCAACAAAGTCATAATTCAGAACTTCTCCTTGCGGAGTTATTTCCATAATACAACTAAACGTCAATCTATCAACATCTGGATTTAAAGAACAAATTCCATTTGATAATTTATGTGGTAGCATCGGTATAACAGTATCAGCCATATAAACACTAGTACCTCTTTGTAATGCTTCTTCCCAAAGTTGCATACCAGGGTGTACATAATGTGTAACATCTGAAATATGAACTCCTACAACATAATTACCTTTTTCATTAATTTCTATACTAACTGCATCGTCTCTATCTTTTGTGCTAGCACCATCAATAGTAAAAATTAATTTATTCGTCAAATCCAAACGGCCAACTCTTTCTTCATCTAAAACTTCTGTCGGTATTGCATCTGCTTCCGCTAACGCTTGTTCCGAAAAGTCTATTACTATTTTATTTTCTATTGCTATTATTTTTAAATCTGCATCAGGATCATCTTTATGTCCGATATTCTTTATAAATCCTGCATAGTAACATTTATTATCTGTAAGTTCGCTAATTTTAACGACTATTCTATCACCCTCAACTAATGGTTTCATTGACATCGCATTAATTTTAATAGGGTGAGATAAACGTGCATTAAATGGTCTTAAGTAATATTCTCCGTTTTCATCTTTATCAACTTCAACTACTACTAAACCATCTTTTCTTTTTATTATTTTATCTACTTTGCATATTATATGACCTTCACTCATTTTTTTAGTAGGTTTTGCAACTACTATATCACCATCAAGTGCGTCATTTAAATCTTCTGTTTTTATTTTATATTTTTTACCATCATTTCCTTTGATAAATCCTTCATCATGTTTATTAATACTAATAACACCTTGTATAAGTCCATTAGCATAAGGAAAAGAACTGATTAAATTACGTGATTTATCTATTAAGATTTTTCCTTCTATTTCTAACTCTTTTAATGCTTCCCTTAGCATATCAGCTTTGAAACCTTGTCTTGAACATAATTCACTTCTTAATTGATTAAATGAATATTTTTTATATCTCTGACTAGGATTATCCAAATATTCCATTAATCTTTCTTTTAATTCATATAAATTTTTTTCTGCCCCATACTGCATTTAATCCCCTCCATACCTTACTTGTAACACAGAAGCTATTAAATGTAAATTATTAAAATCGTAATTTGATATAAAATTATTTTATAACTCTATTAAATGTATTTGTAGAATTTGACAAATCAAGATAATAGGGGTATTCTAACAACAATTTAAGGGGGAGTTGAAAAATGGAATTACAAAGAATTATGAATCTATTTTCAGATTTAATTATTATTATAAAAGACGAAAAAGGCCGTATTGTTTATCCTTCAGAACCAAATATAGTTGTATATGTGGATGAATTACAAAAAATAAACAATGATGAATTATATCACCCCGAAACAAAAAGAATATATAAGTCATTACAAGAATCTTATACTGATAATGGCCATACATACTATCTAACAAGATATATGGATATTACTGAGTACAAAAAAAGAGAACGAGAACTTCAAACTGATGAAACAACTGGCTTAACTATCAAAAAAGCAGCTTACGAAGAATTTAATAACTATATTAAACATGCTATTGAAAATGGCGAAGAATTTTCGACTATTATAGCTGATACAGACTTCTTTAAAAAAGTTAATGATACATATGGCCACTTGGCTGGTGATTATGTCCTAAGATATATCGCAGATACTTTAACAAATCAAACCCGTCATTCAGAAGGACGTCCTAAAGATTTAGTTGGCCGTATTGGTGGTGAAGAATTCTTAATAGTTTTAAAGAATATTCCAGCTTCCATAACATTATCTAGAATGGATAGTATAAGAGAACGTATTGCTAACTCAACAATTAACTTTGAGGGTCAGAAAATTAATGTTACATGTAGTTTCGGTGTAGTTCATGTACCTAGTAAACAAATCAAACTAGTACCAAATAATCCTGATAAAATAGATTCTTTCCGTGCTCAAGTTCAACATGGCGCCGACCTAAGTCTATACAAAGCTAAAGAATCTGGAAGAAATAACGTCCAAATGAAAAGATTTACTATTTAAACCACTTATAAGAGTAGATAATTCCTACTCTTATTTTATTTCTTATGATAAAATTAAATAGGGTGGTAATATGTTCAAAAATAATCAAATAATAATAACATCTAATGTAAGTAAAAAGAACTTATTAAAGAAAAATAATCAAGAATTATTAAATATAAAAATATACTCTTTACCAGAGTTTAATAAATTATTCTATTTTGATTACAACGAAGAAACAATCTATTACATAATGTCTAAATACAAAGTAAAATACGAAATAGCCAAAATATATCTAAACAATCTAACTTATATAGAAGATACCAACTATGATAATAATAAATTATCTTTTTTAGCTTCTCTAAAAAAAGAATTACTAAGTAATAAACTTCTTAAAGTAAACAAACTATTTATAAATACCTTAAAAAATAAAGACATAGTATTCTACAATTTACCTTCTACAAAAGAATTATCTTATTTAATAGAACTTCTAAAAAAAGATAATACAATTACTATTAAACAAGACAAACTAAATACTTATTCACATACTATTTATGAATTACAAACTATTGAAGATGAAATAGAGTATATAGCTAATTCTATTTGTAATTTAATAAAACAAGGAATAAGTATTTCTAAAATATACCTAACTAACTTAAATGATGAATATAAAAAACTTATAAAAAGAATATTTCCTATGTTTAACATTCCCTATACTTTAGATACAACTGAATCAATCTATGGTACTTTTATCTGTTCTAAATTCTTAGAATTATATAATAACGATTTATCAATTACTATGGAACAATTAAAAGAATATGTTAATAACAAAGAATCAGAAGACATCTATAATAAGATTATCAACATAATAAACAAATATACCTTCATCGAAGATAAAATTGAAATACTAGAAATGATTAAATACGACTTAAAAAATACAAAGTTATCTAAAAAAGACAATCCTAATTCTGTCCATGGAGTATCTTTAAAAGATACAATATTTGAAGATGATGACTACGTATTTACATTATCATTTAATCAAGGAATATTACCAAGTATTCACAAAGACGAAGAATATTTAACTGATAAAGATAAACAAAACTTACCACTATCTTTAACAATAGATAAAAATATCCAAGAGAAACAAATTATCAAAGATAAATTAAATTCTATCAAAAACCTTATCATTACATTTAAACATACTGCAAATGGAGAAGAATTTAATCTATCAAGTCTTAACGAAGTTTTAAACTATGAAGTAGTAACTATTACAACACAATCTCTAAATAACTCAGTCCTTTACAATAAAATAAAACTAACTTCCTTACTTGATGAATACTATAAATATGGTACTAAATCTAACTTACTAAGTACTTTAAATACAAACTATCAAGATATCCCATATAATACATACAGTCATACATTTACAGGAATAAAAAAAGAAGATTTAAAAGAATTCTTACATGACAAGTTAACACTATCATATTCAAGTCTAGACAAATATTATCGTTGCCCATTTAGTTTCTATATCGGTAATATTCTAAAACTGAATATCTATGAAGAAACATTCTACCAATTAGTAGGTACATTATTTCATGCTATTTTAGAAAAATGTTTAACAGTAGAATCTAACTACGATGAATTATGGAACCAAGAACTAACTAACTTAAATCATGAATTTACTAACAAAGAAAAATTCTTCTTATCAAAATTAAAAGAAGAATTACTATTTATAATAGAAACAATTAAAAATCAAGAAAACTTTACTAACTTACATGATGAACTTCATGAAGAACGTATTTACACAAGTCTATCTGGTAACATGAACATAACATTCACCGGTATTATAGACAAGATAAAATACAAAAAAGAAGAAAATCAAACTATAATAGCAATAATAGATTATAAAACAGGAAATCCTAATCTAGATTTAACTACAGTACCATACGGAATAGGTATGCAATTACCAGTTTACCTATACTTGGCTAAAAATTCTAAAAAATTAACGAACATTAAAGTAGCAGGTTTCTATCTTCAAAAAGTTCTTAATAATGAAGTAACTGTTGATAAATCTCATACTTATGAACAACTAAAAAAGAAAAATTTACTATTACAAGGTTATTCAAACGAAGATCAATCTATCTTATCTGAGTTTGATAATTCATACATGGATAGTAACGTTATAAAAAGTATGAAAACAAAAAAAGACTATTCATTCTATTCATATTGTAAAGTATTATCTAATAAAGAAATGGATTTAATTACTAATATAGCTGAAAACAAAATAAATGAGGGAGCAGAAAGAATTAGTAATGCTGAATTTACCATCTCACCTAAAAAGATAGGTAAGACCAATTATGGATGTACTCTATGTAAATTTAAAGATATCTGCTTTCATACCGCAGATGATATTGAAGAGCTAGAACCTCTTGATATAGACGACATCTTAGAAAGACCTAAAAAAGAAGAAAGAGGTGACGAATAATGGCTTGGACACCTGAACAACAAAAAGCAATCGATGAAACTGGAACAAATATAATAGTTTCCGCTGGTGCCGGTTCTGGAAAAACCGCCGTACTTACAGCCCGTACCATGCGAATCCTAAATTCTGGCATCCACGTAAATGAACTTCTTATCTTAACATTTACCAAAGCTGCTGCCGGTGAAATGAAAGAACGTATCAGAAAATCTATAAAAAAAGGAATTCCTGATAATCCAGCTCTTGCTAAAGAACTAGAACTAATTGATCAAGCATACATAACTACTTTTGATTCATTTGCTTTATCAGTCGTAAAAAAATATCACTATTTACTTAATATATCTAACGATATAGGTATTTCCGATGCTTCAATTATCGATATGCAAAAAATCAAAATAATGGATGAAGTATTTGACCAATACTATGAAAATCCAAGTGCTTCATTTTCTAAATTAATATATGATTTCTGCGTAAAAGATGACAAAGATTTAAAAGATGCTATTCTAAAAATTGCTACTAAAATAGATGCTTTTCCAAATCGTGATGAATATGTTGAAAACTACATGAATAATTATTTTAGTCAGTCATTTATTGAAGAATGTCTAACTGAGTACGAAACACTTCTTCAAGCTAAAACTACAGAAATTGACAAACTATCATATAAACTAACTATGTATACTGATGGTGACTATGCTGTAAAATTAACAGAAAGCTTAACACCATTACTTAACTGTAAAACTATTGATGAATTCTATAGTACAATTGGTTTAACTAAATTACCAATGCTACCTCGTGGTAGTGATGATGATACAAAAGCTTCTCGTAATAAACTAAAATCTTCACTAGACGAACTAAAAGAAACAGTATCTAACTATGGCAACAAAGAAACTATCTTAGAATCTCTAAAAAGCATTAAAGAATATAGTAGTGTAATCATCTCAATAGTTAAAGATTATCTTACTTCTTTTCATAAATACAAAGAAGATAATGGTATCTATGACTTCCAAGATATCGCCTTACTATCTATCAGAGTTCTAAAAGAAAATGAATCAGTTCGTAACGAACTAAGAGACACCTTTAAAGAAATAATGATTGACGAATATCAAGATACAAATGATATCCAAGAAACATTCATTGGTATGATAGAAAACCATAACACATACTGTGTTGGTGATATAAAACAAAGTATTTATCGTTTTCGTAACGCTAACCCATATATATTCAAAAATAAATATGATAACTATGCACTAGGTAATAATGGAATGAAAATTGACTTAGTAAAAAACTTCCGTTCTAGAAGGGAAGTTCTATCAAACATTAACGAAGTATTTAATTTAGTTATGGACGATATAATAGGAGGAGCAGAATACCATGAATCACATCAAATGGTCTATGGTAATACATCATATATTGAAGAAGGTCTAACTGATTACAACTACGACTTTCAAATCCTAGAATATGATGATACAAAAGATAAAAAATATTCTAAAGAAGAAATAGAAATCTTTGCTATCGCCAAAGATATCAAAGACAAAATATCTTCCAAATACCAAGTATTTAACAAAGACGACAAAGTATTAAGAGACATTACCTATAATGACTTTGTTATCTTAATGGATAGAACAACAGATTTCGATCTATACAAAAAGATATTTGAATATGTAGGCATCCCTTTAACACTATATAAAGACGACAAACTAAATAATTCAGACGATATCTATATTCTAAAAAACATCATCGACTACATCGTAAAAATTAACTTAAAAGAATTTGATACCGAATTCAAATATGACTACATAAGCATCGCTCGTAGCTACTTATTTGAACTAAGTGATGAAGAAATATTCAGTTCATTTAAAAATAACAACTTCAAAGACAACATCGTTTACGAAACATTCAAAGACTTAGCAAGTGATATAACATCAACCAGTGTTAGCACCTTACTAGAAAACATTATCAAAAAAACTAATATGTACGAAAAATTTATCAAAGTAGGTAATATTGATGCATCTATGATTCGTATCTCTAAATTATTTGATATTGCAAATAATCTAAGTAGTTTAGGCTATGATATATATACATTTAGAAACTACCTAAACGAACTACTCGATACTGACTATGACATGAAATATAGTGCAACCAGTGCTTCATCAAACTCAGTAAAAATAATGACTATCCATAAATCAAAAGGACTAGAATATCATGTCTGCTACTATAGTGGCTTATACAAAGGATTCAACATCAGCGACTTAAAAGACAGATTCTTATTTGATAATAAATACGGCATAATAACTCCATATTTCAAAGAAGGAATTAATGAATCTATGATAAAATATCTCGTAAAATACCATTACTTAGAAGAAGAAGTTTCAGAAAAAATCCGTCTTTTCTATGTAGCATTAACTAGAGCCAAAGAAACAATGATTTTATTAACTCCAAAAGTAGAAGAAGAAATAAATGATTTAGATGAAAATAATACAATAGACATAACACTTCGTCGCAAATATCGCTCATTTAGTCAAATAATGAACTCAGTAAAACATAATTTATTAAAATATTACAAAGAAATAAATATTGAAGATTTAGGTATAACAAAACAATATCTATATAACAATAAATCTCTAAATAAATTAGAATCTCTTAGTTCTGAAAAAATTATAGTAGAACCAATTCAAATAGAAGAATCATCTTCAGTAACACAAGAACACTTCTCTAAAAACACCCATGAACTTATTACCAAAGAAATATCAAATAATATGAAATTTGGTCTAGAAGTTCATGAAACATTAGAATATCTTGATTTCAAAAATCCTAATCTAGATTTAATAGAAAATCAATTTATTCGTCAAAAAGTAGCAAACTTTTTATCAAATCCATTACTAAATGATATAGAAAATGCTAATATATATAAAGAATATGAATTTATATATACTAACGATACAACTGAATATCATGGTATAATTGATTTGATGATTGAATATGAAGATAAAATCAATATAATTGATTACAAACTAAATAATATAAAAGATGAAAATTACCTAAAACAATTATCAGGATATAAAACTTATATAAGCAGTTTAAGTAACAAAGAAATAAACATCTATTTATATTCAATAATTAGTGGTACACTAGAAAAATTATAATAAGGAGGTAAAAATATGCAAGAGCTAACAACAATGAAAAAAACAAAAGAAAAGATAGCATTAATTATTAATTCAGTAATAGATATAATAAAATATCCAGAACAACCAGCAAATAACTCTGCATATTTTTATCGAATTTCCGAAAAGAACAATTTTCTAATATATCTTTATTTATTTAAGTTATCAATTAATTCTAAAGAATATTTAGAAATGAAATATATTAATTATCTTAATAAGTTTACTAGTTATCAACATTATGATTTAACACAAATAACCAATATACCATCTAATGATGAAATAGATTTGTTATTAAGCATAAAAGAAAAACTTGATTTATTAGAGTTTTATTATGATGAAAATGAGGAAAAGATTATCTTTTATGATAATACATATGTTAATTCAAGATGGTTTCTTTCTTTCATTACTTTGTTACTAGATAATACCAGAAATAATGATATGAAGGAAATAAATGTTTGTTATACAATTCCTAGTAGAGATACTTCTGTTCTAAGAAACAAAGAAGACTTAGATAATTTCTTACAGAAATTCACATACTATAATATAAAAGTTAAAAGAACAGATAAAACAAAACAAGTACGTGAAAACAATATTTTGATAGTCAAGAATGCCGCTATAAACTATTTAAAGCATTTAAAGCAATATAAACACGGACTAGAAAACGAAGAATCATATTTAATATTTTATAATTTATTAAAAAATGAATGTCGAAAAGAAGGCTTTGAACTATCTGAAGAAGAAAAAGAACTTTTAGATATTGAATCCAAAAAATTAGAAAAAATATATTCTATTATAGATGAAAACTTTTTTACTTATCAACTTAGCAAGCAAGTTCATATTATTGAAAATGTAGTATGGCAATCAAGCAATGATATAACGCTTTTAGAAAATATGAATACATCAATTGACAATTTAATAGACCTATTTACAATTTTAAGATTAAATCAAAGAAGTGCATACGCTAAAATTAAGTCAGAACATAATATCAATGATATAAAAATCTTAATGCTTTTAATAACTAATCAATTCTTATTAACATATTTAACAGATTCAGATGAGATAGATTATAGTTTATTAGATTTGTCTTCAATAAAACCAAAATATATGAATCATATATGTAATAATCAAGAACAAGATATCAAATCAAGACTAAGAAGTTTTGATATGGAACTATCCCAAGCTAAAAGTATTTTAGAAAAATATAAAGAAGAGCGAAGTACTCTAAATAAAGAAGAACTAGGTCCAGAAAAGTATCAAAAAGAACTAGAACGTTGTGTAAGCAATATAAATAGAGAAAGTATAAAAATAGGTCGCTTAAATTCCAATATATCTGCATTATCACGTGAATATGAAGAACTAAAAAAACATCAAATAGAAAAATATCGTAATGTAGATTTATATAACTATAATCATTCTATAATAAGACATATATGTAACTCTATTTTAGGATGTAGTTATTATTTAAAAACAAGTAACAACAGCTCTTTATTTAATAACATTATTATATTTGAAGATTATGAAAAGACAGACAATTCTTTTTACTTAGAAGTAACTTTTAAAGAACTTTTAAAAATAAGTAGTCAATATTTACTAAATGGTATTATAGATCAGTATAATCTTCCTAAATTAGCATAGGAGTTATTATGAAAAAAATAAATATTTTACAATTATTAAATATAATAGTACCAATAATTTTATTTTGTATTTTATTATTTTCTAAAATAAGTGAAACAGCAATATATATAATGGTTATGACCGTAATAATAGGATGGGTTATACCTTATACAGTATTGTTAGTAACAGGTTTATCAATGATACATAATAAACAACCTAAATTAACACTAACATTTAATATAGTAGGTTCACTTTTAAGTATATTGTTAATTATTCTTTGTACATATTTATATGATAAGAATATGCTAATATTAATAGTAGAATACAGTATAATATTATTACTAAATATTATAAATATAATATATTACATTAATTATCTTAAAAAAAATCCAAAATTAAATGCTAAAAAATTAAAAAAGAAAAAAGAATCATTAGAAATAAAAGAGATAAAAGAAAAAAATAATGGTGCTATAGTGTAGGTGAAAGAATGAAAAAAGTAAAAGAGTTAACTTATAATAATGATGTGAAATTAACTAAGAAGAATTATCTCATAATGATAATACCTATTATTCTTGTTTTAATACTTATAATAGCAATAGCATTGTTTGTTGCTAATACTAATAGTAGTTCTTACAAACTAAAAAAATATTTAGAAGAGCATGGATATTTATGTAATAACAAAACTTGTTTAATCCAAAAGGATAGTAACACATATACTTTTGATTATATAGACATAGTATTTTCAGTAGATAATGACAACTACCATCTAACGATAAGTAAACAAAGTCCAATATTAGAAATTAAAAGTAATGAATATATTTGTAATTATCAAAAAGATGAATATGAAATATTTACATTAGTTGACAACTCATTTGTTTATGATAAACAATGTTCAAAATACTTAGAAGATATCAATAATAATATTGAAAAGTATAAATCTATTGTCAACAATTCTGGTATAGATGTAAACACTTTAGATAAATAATTGTAAACATTCACAAAATTTAAATTAGTGAATGTTTTTTTATGCTAAAATCAAATTAGGAGAATTGTAATATGAAGAAGTTCAAAAAAATATTAGCTTTATTGCTTATGACATTATTATTAACCAATTGTGGTGAAGAAAAATTAGAATTAAATCAAGAAGTAACACTAACTGGTAAAGTAACAGTAAAAGAAGTAACTGAAAATAACGAAACAACCAAAGTTAGTTATTTTGAATTGGATGAACCAATTGTTATAGATGGCGAAAAAATTTATAAAATAGAGCTAGATTATGACAAAGAAATAAAAAACAATTCAGAACTATCAATTACTGGAACAATTACTAATAATGATAACTCATCTTTATCATTCGCAGTATCTGATATTGATGATATTTTATCTTATATAAATACATTTAGTAATGAAGATTTTTCAATGACAATACCAGCCAGTTTAATAAAAATAAGTACAATAAAAAGAATTGATAATGGATTTATTATATACAGCACATCTAATATGGCCAACGGAGGCGAAGTATTTAGAATTATTTCTGTAACAAATGATGAATTTAAAAAGCTTAATAAGAATGAAACTAAATACATTGAAAAAATAACATCTACCAAAGAAAAAACAGTCATAATCCAGTATCCAAGTACAATTGAGTACACTGATGAAAATTTCGCTGATTATGAAACTATTGCTAACAGTATTAACACAATCAAGGATAACGTAAGACTAAAATAAAAGAAAGCAAGGACACATTCCTTGCTAACTTTCTATCATAGAACAATTTTTTAATTTAAAAGTTCCTCCAATATTACAAGAAATAGTAATATCAGCATTTCCTGTATAATTGAAATCATCATCCCAAATTATTGTAAAGTAAGTACCAACACTACCATCTTTTTTATAGTTGTTTTTACTTTCGTATAATTTATATTTATCTCCGTCAGTAACCATATAACCACTAATTACAAACTCGTTAGATAAAACAGATTTTATATTATTAATTAAATCTTTAAATTCCATAGTTGTAACAGATTTGTAATTAATGGTATCTTTACTTACCTTAGATAATTTAAAATAACCAGTACTTAAATCTATAGAACCAACAAAGTTAACAAAGTCTCCTTTTTTAATATCTAATTTATCTTTATTAATATTTCCAATTAAGGTAAATTCCTTATTATCATCAGTAAATTCTATCATAGCATTATTATCTTTTATAGTAATTTTTTTCACATAAGCACTACTCATATACCAAACTCCACTTTTATTAGTAGTGTAGGTAAGTAAGTAACTTTGTGTAATTTTTATTGAACTACCTAATTTAGCTTCAATAATATCTATATTATTAACATCGCTAACGTCAATCTCAGTCGTCGGTTTAACTTTTTCAATATTCTGTTTATCTATTATTTTATTCCACATAACTACGCTAATTGTCATTAAGGCTAAGGATAAAATAACTATCAATGGCACAATATTCTTTTTTATTGTATTCATAAAATCACCCTGTAACTCCATTATATAATAATTTTTAATAATAAAATACTGGTAAATTTATAATATTTATAATAAAATTAATAAAGTGTTTTAAGGAGAATCAATATGGAAAACGAAAAAATGTATAAAGAACTTAAAGATTATGTCGAAACTTCAGCAGGATTTATAAAACATAACAATATGCATATTGAAAAAATAAGTAAAGAGAGCTGTACTATGTATATTGAATTATCAGAAGACTCTCTAAATCCTAATAATACAGCACATGGTGGCTTAATATTTGGCTTAGCTGATACTACAATGGGACTACTTGCTCGTACAACAGGAAGAAATGTTGTAACAATCAATTCTCAAATAGATTATTTAAAACCTTGTAAAGGAAAGAGAATTACTTGTACATCAGAGATATTAAAAGTAGGTAAAACAACTGCTGTATATAGAGCATCAATATATAATGACGATAATATTTTAGCGGCTTCAGTAACTGGAACATACTTTTTTATTTCATAAGATATTTTAGATATTTTATAATATCTTTTTTCTTTGCTCTTGACTTTATATATAAATCAATTAAAATAAACTCTCGAAAGAGGCTATATTATGGGAAAGATAAGAAGATTAACTATATATTCTAGTAAGATTCGTAATTCAAAAAAAATCTTAGTATATTCTGATTTACATCTTGGTTTTAAAGATAGTAGTAATATAAAAGATATCTTTAATTCTCCAGAATTATCTCCTAATGCCTATGATTATATTTTAATTCCCGGAGATTTAGTTCATTGTGGAAAAAGATTGGAAGACAAATTTATTGAAGAATATGTATTACACAATTTATCTTTATTAACAGGTAATACTAAAACTTTTATAAGTATTGGCAATCATGATCAATATAGGCGATTAGGTTTTGAAAGATGGGCACCATATGATAAAAGCAATGTTATTCCTCATTTTAATAAGCTACCTAATATAGAGGTTTTAGATATAAATAAGAAAGTAACAGAAAATACTATAGAATTTAGTGCCATAAATAATAGTGCATATTATTATCTTGATAATCATGAAAGTACTAAAGCATTTGAAAAAGAATATAATTTATCTACAAGTAGAATAAAATTTAGTAAGGATAATTTTAGTATTTTATTAACTCATGATCCGAAATCAATTTATCGTTTAAGTAAAGAAAATTCTACTTGTTTTGTTCCAGAAACTGACCTAGTAGTTAGCGGTCATATGCACAATGGACTTACTCCTAACTTTATCCAAAACAGATTAAATGGTTATGGATTTTTATCCCCAGACTATACAATGTTTCCCGAAATAGCATATGGAATAAAAGAAGTTGGAGGTACTTTGTTCTTAATTAATGGTGCAGTAAATAGCTTTGTTGAAGTACCAATCATAAATGAAATATTCGGTTTTAATTGTACAATTTTAGAACTTCACCCAAAAGAACGAACTAAAAAGTTAACATATACGTACAAATAGGTTAAAAAAAGACCTATTTTTTTAAGTCTTCTAATATCATTTCTATTAATCTATTTGTTCCAAAGCTATGGTATGAATTTTTTAAAGTAATCATCGCAAAATTTTTAGAAGGAATTTGAGGTACTGTATTAACTTCAAAAACTAATCCTTCATCAATGTCTTTTTGGGCAAACTCTTTTGTAACTAAGCCAACGCCTAAACCGATTCTAACAAAATCTTCTAATAAAGTAGCACTAGCGATTTCTAATTTCGTTGTAATTTCTATATCGTTATCTTTACAAAACTTATCAAAAGCTTCACGAGTCGTCGATGGCTTTTTTTGTAATAGAATTGGATAATCATTTAGTTTGTCTAAAGCTATTGTTTTATTTTTTAACTCTCCAAAATAATCTGATGCTATAAAACATTGATGTAAAGTTCCAAGTCTCTTTGTTTCTAAAGCATCATCTTCTACAAGTTCTTCTTTTGCAATAAGAATATCTAAAGTACCATCCTTCAACATATTTCTCATAACTTTGCTAGGATCTGTAAAAACTTGAATAGCTACATTAGGATATTCCTTATGAAATTTATCTAAATATTTAAGTAAAAATACTCTAGCTAATGCTGTACTAACCCCAACTCTTACAATACCAGTTTCTAGTTTTTTTAAGTTAGAAAATTGTATTTCAGCATTGTGAAAGCAATTCATAGCTTGCTTAACATTATTATATATTTCTTTACCATTCTCAGTTAACACTACACCACGTTTTGTACGTATAAATAATTCTCCTCCAAGCTGATTCTCTAATGTTTTAATCTGTTTAGTAACAGCTGGCTGACTAATCATTAATTCTTGACTAGCTTTTGTAATATTTCCGGTATTAGCAACAACATAGAAAATTCTATATAATTCAAAATTCACATTCATATCATAACCTCCAGTTATCTCAAGCATAATAATAATATATTTTAATTATAATATATTTCGTCATATAATACAAATTAAAAGAAAAAGAGGAGAAGTTTATATGATAGAAAAAATTGATGATTTACACACGCATAGTATCCATTCAGATGGTTCTAATACCCCAGAAGAATTAATTAAATTAGCAGTTAAAAAAAATATTACAAACTTTGCACTAACAGATCATGATAATATAGAAGGTTCAAAGGAATTAGTAAGATTAACTAATTATGGCATTAATATTTATAGCGGTGTTGAATTAACTATAAAATACACTCAAGGAAGAATGCACTTACTAGGATACAATATTGATTTATATGATGAAGAACTAAACAGAGTACTTAAAGAAATAAAAGAAATTTCAATATATAATGTTCTTTTATATTTAAAGTGTTTAAAGACAGATTATGGAATATCTTTTCCTCAACAAGAAATAGATATTTTAGTTAATTCTAAGGGTAACATTGGTCGCCCTCAAATAGCAATATTACTAGTAAAATATGGTTATTGCCAAACAGTAGATGAAGCATTTGATAATTACTTAAAAGCTATCTATGAAAAAGCTCGTAAGGTAAAAAAGGGAATCTCTTTAGAAGAAGGTATTAATTTAATACATCAAGCAGGAGGAGTAGCCATCTTAGCTCATCCCAATAGTATCTTATATTCATACAAAGAATTCTCTGATATCTTGCCAAAGTTTGTTGATAAAGGACTAGATGGCTTAGAAACAAAACATTATAAATTGAGTACTGATGAGCAAAAATTCTACCATACCCAAGCCTTAAAATATGATTTATTAGAAAGTGGTGGTACCGATTATCATGGTATTCAAATAAAACCTGATGTTGAATTAGGAACAGGTAAAAATAATAATGTCCACATACCAGAAAATACTTTATCATTAACTAAAAAAATAAAAAGTAGATACCTGATATAATAGTATATCCGTATTTTTCTGATATATTAACAAAACATATTTGTAGTTTTTTGTATTCTCTTATGTTATAATAATTAAAGAAAATATAGTAGGAGAGTAGGTGGGAGAATGCCAATAAAAGAACTAAAATGTATAGAAATATTAATTCGTTTCTTAACTAAAAAAAGTAGTTTAAAAGATGAAATCTCCTCTGAATTTGAAGATTCTTCAATATTTGAAGAAACTAAAACCAACCTATTTAACCTAATATCCATAAATGATTTAATAGAAAATTTTAATTTAAATCAACAATTCTCTTTAAAATTATTTCTTGAACAGGGAGTTATTCCTGGTTTGTATGATGAAAAAACTTTTATTCCCGAAGAAGATATAAGATATATTAATGACTATAAAAAGTTTTATACCTATTTAATAGAAGCTTTAAAAGAAGGTAACTATTTATTTGATGAGTCCAATAACATATTTGTGTCTAGTGAAAAATTGGAAACAACAATTCCTCAAGTGTGGTTATATCGCCTTTCTCAAGCAGTCAAAAGAAATAAATATGAAAGAATGTATTTCTATAACAAAAATAAAGAAAATCATATAACTGATAAAAATGATTTATTAGCATATATGCAACATACTAAAACATTTTTAGTTGAATTAAATTCAAGTAACCCTAATGCTGATTATAAACTTGAATTTGCAGCTGCAGAAGCCAAAACAAATAATATAATCAAAGATAAAAACGAAAAAAAAGTTTCCGATATTATAGAAACATTTAAAGAGCAAATATCTCCAGAATATCAAGCTACTATTAGTAAATATAAATTATCTGATGCTTTCTTTATAATTAGTAAGGCAGAGCGTCTAGGCAGAAAATTTTATGGTGAAACCCTTGAAACTCAACAAAGATATTTAAATAGTTGGATGTTAGAGTTTATTAATTGCAATAAGAAAGCTAATCAAGAAGCCCAAAAATTTTCTTTAATAGCTAGTACAACTAATATTCATGGTTATGATTTAAAAGACATTAATGAACAATCAGCAATAATTGGTCTTATAAACTTATATTTTGGCTTATTTGAATCTCTAGGTCTAGACTTGGAAACTGTATCATTAGCTGATTTTAAAATAGATGATTATATTAGTGAAAATCACAAAGAAGACTTAATTACGTTAAATGCTCTTATAAAAGAGATTAATAGTCATAACAATGTAAAAAAACAAATATATACTAGAATAGAAAAAGTAAACTCTGAAGTAGCTTCTTTAAATCAAATAAAAGACAAAGAAGAACTTAGTAGAAAAAAGACTGAAAGAGAATCTTTAATAAAGTTACTGAGTGGTCAAGAAGCCTTAGAAGAAGAACTAAATACCAAGAGAAATATCTTACAAGAGAAAGTAAGAATAGCTAAACAAAACTCAGTAGAAAGTATTGCTTTCGATAATGATTTAATAATTAAACTATTAATAAAATGTACAAAAGAAGGAAGAGTATATTTTAAAAATGGAACAAATCAAGTAATATTTGAATTATATGGTAATGATATAGGAAGAGTATTATTTAAAGCTTCAATAAATATAGAAAAAATGATTTTGTTTATAGAAAATAATAATTATAAAATAGATGATTTATCTCACAACAAATGGCTATAAACCATTTGTTTTTTTATGATATAATTATAAAAGGTGATATAAATGGGACTAACTATAAAAAATAAAACAAGTTACCAACTAGGAAATAATTTAACAGAATTTTTCTCTATACCATTAGAAGAACCAATTCAAAATGATGAGTATAGAAGATTAAAAGACGATATATATAAACTAGATATTGATATAGAAGAAAAAGCTAATATTATTAATAAGATTAATTCATTAAATCAAACAAAAAATGCATTTGAAAGGAAAAAAGTTTTACAAGAGATTGAAAATTTCTGTAATGAGTATGATATATAATCTTGTAATTATAATTTTTTAATTATATAATAAGCCCAAGTTAAAGAAGGGATAACGATGTCTTCAAATAAATTATCCACAGCCGAACAATTTATTTCAAGTAATATTTTATTTTGTAATGCCTTAAAAAATGAAAATAAAGTATATCTTGATTCTAATATTAAAATAGAATTAATTCTTTATTATTTAACTCTTAATAAAGACTATATTAAACAATTATTAGGCGAAGATGATATTATAATATCATTAATAGAAACTCAAGATTTTATTCTAGATGATAATTCAATTATATTTAATGGTATATCTTTTAATTTAGAATATTTAATTAATCTTGTTTCTAAAATTGAAGAATCCAAGCGCTCATCCAGAAAAATTATATTTTTAAATCATAAACAAGAAACAAAAATACATCAGCCTATAAAAAAGTCTCAAGTAATTCAAATGTCTGATGTTAATCGTCGTATATTTTATAATGCTCTAGAAAAAGAAAAAATGTTTGAAAGAACTCTTTCAGTTAATGAAGAAAATATAAGTTACCTAAAAAATATTAAACGAGATTTTAAAGACCTAATGGAAGATATTATTACAAAAGCTATATTTTCTAATTTAGATAATTATGATAGAAAATATATAAAAATTATTTCAGCATATTTAAATCTTTATCCATTTACTACATATTTAAAAGATAGAGAAAATATACCATACAGTAGTTTAAATCTTAATCAAAATGAAATAATTATAAAAAGAACAACCTATAATGATAATCGTATCACTGAGTTGGAAAGAAAAATCAAACTATTAATTGAACAACAATCATTTTTGGAACGTCAAATAGAAAAGTACGAGGCAGACGAAACAGTAAGTAATAGAATATTAACTACAACAGAACAACAATTATATAGTGTAGAAAAAGAAAAACTATCATCCTTTATTGATTTATACAATTTAAGACATACACCAGAAATATATAATGAAAACTTATTAACAAGTATTGCTAGGTGCTATGAAAATGGTTATATATTAATTAATAGATTCCTACAAAATCCAATTATTAAGTTATTTTATATAAAGAAAGATTATGTAAGTTTCTATAGTGCTATGCGCTTAGATACCTTAATTGATTTATTTGATACTTCATATCTGTTATCAATATTAGAAGAAAAACCTAAACAAAAAGTAAAAGGTTAAAAAAGAATATCGACTCGATATTCTTTTAATATGAAAACAATTTACAATTATAACTATCTAACAAATTATTAACTTCAGTTAATTCGTATATTCCCTCAATAAAACAAAAACGTATTATCAAATCATATACATTATTCTTAGGCAATGAATAAGCCGCACTATTAAGTAGTTCTTCCATCTCTTGTTCATTTAATTCTAAAGCTAAGCCAAGTAATATAACAGTTTCCTTACTAGGATGATAATCACTATCACTTCTTATTTTAGAAAATAATCTTCTATCTATATGTACTTTATTATATACATCACTATCTTTTAAATCTCTTTCATCTATTAAAGTAAACAACATTTTTTGAAATTTATTATCAGTCTTACTTTTATTAATAAAGTCATCTATCCTATTAGATTTACATTTTTTATCAGAACCAACATAAGAACTTAACAAGTATTCATTTCCATCTTCTTTATCAAATTCTTCGTCTAAATAAGTTCTATCTATTTTTTGAACAGCTTTTTCTTCATCAATAAATTTTGTACATGATGCATTTTCTTGACCATATCTAAATTTATTAAATTTAACTATTACTCCATTATCAAGATTACTTTCAATATATTTTTTTAATTTTTCTATCATAAAATTGTCCCTTTCAATGCGACCAAATTAATAATTTATTGTAGTACCATTATACCAGAAAGGGGCGAGGAATATGCAAGAAAAATTAAATTTATTAAAAGAAACAAGTATTTTAGAAATATCAAATTGGTGGGGACTACATAATCCCGGTACTAGTGGAACAATAATATCTCAAGATAAAAAGATATATCATTATAATATTTATTATCGTGAAACAAACTTTCTAAAAGAAAACAATATTCCATTAGAAACTATTTCTGAAGGAAAAAAACTTACTGAAGAAGAGTATGAAAGTGTAATTAAATTTATCAAAGAAAACATAGTAGGTAAATCATTCACTTCACAAAGAATATATGATGCCGGTTGGAATGTTTGTAGTCACCATAAAGGTCAAGTATTTAACATTCACAACAACAAGGGTTTTGGTGAAGAAAAAGGATTATACGACTTAACAAAAGAATTTTTAAGTACAATAAAAGGAGTTAATTAAAATGAAAAATACTAAAACAAAAAAAGAAATGGATGTTGTCTTCTTACTAGACAGAAGTGGTTCAATGGCAGGCTTAGAGCAAGACACTATCGGTGGCTACAACAGTTACTTAGAAAAACAAAGAAACAATAAAATGAACACTAAAGTTACAACAGTACTTTTTGATAATCAATATGAACTATTACACGATAGAGTACTTATTCAAGAAGTAAAAGATATAACAAATAAAGAATATTATGTAAGAGGATGTACTGCTTTATTAGATGCTATAGGTATTACAATAACTAATCTAGATAGAAGAGTAAAAGACAATAAAGTATTATTTGTAATAACAACAGATGGCTTAGAAAATGCTTCTCGTGAATTTACAAAAGAGAAAATAAAAAGCTTGATAGACTCACATCCTAGTTGGGAATTCCTTTATATTGGAGCTAATATTGATTCATATAGTGAAGGAACATCATTAGGTATAAGCAAGAAAAATATATCTAACTATTCAAAAAGCAAAGAATCAACATCAGCATTGTTTGAATGTGTAGGAGATGCATGTATGTGCTTATATGAAGATAAAGAACTATCATCAGCTTGGAAATCTAAATTAGAAGATAGTAAATAATTAAATAATAATATCTTTCTATTTTTAACTAAAATATTTATATAAAAAAGTTCATTTTAATAATTTTTCATAAAAAAAATTACCCAATATTATATATTTATAGTAAAATAGTTTACGTATAGATGTTTACCAATTTGAGGTGATATTATGAAAAAAATAAATAATTGTTTAATAATTTATAATCCAAGAAGTGGAAAAGGTAAAGTAAAAGAAAAGATAGAAGTTTATCAAAGATTATTAAAAGAAAATAATATAGATGTAGATATAGTAGCAACAAAAGGTATGGGCTATGCAACTGAAGCGATAGCAGCAGCTGAAAAGAATTATGATATAGTTTTCTCAGTCGGTGGAGACGGTACTCTTAATGAAGTTGTTCGTGGAAATATGATGAGAACAAAAAAACTAACTATTTGCCCACTTCCTAGCGGAACATGTAATGATGTTGCCACTATGTTAGGCTATACTTCTGATCCCGAAAAAAATATGGAATTAATCTTAACCGGTGAAGTAAAAAGCATGGATATTGGAACAATAAATGATACACCATTCATTTACGTAGTAGGAATGGGAAAATTTATGAATGTACCATACGAAACAAAAAGTTCAGATAAAAGAAGAGCAGGTTACTTAGCGTATCTTAAAGATGGTATAAAAGAAGCTCTAGATAAATTAAGAAGGTATAAAGCTGAAATTGTCATAGATGGTGAAAAATTTGATGGATTATATTCTTTAATAATGATTTCTAACTCTGACCATGTTGCCGGTGTTGATAGATTTCATAGAAATGTTTGCTTAAATGATGGAGAAATGGAAGTTCTTCTATGTCAAGCTAGAACAAAAGGGAAATTTATAAAAAACTTCTTACAATTATTTTTAGGAAGACATACTAATGAAATAAAATGCTTAAAAGCTAAAGATATAAAAATCAAATTAATAGATAGACCTTCTAAGAAATGGTGTATTGATGGTGAAAAATACGAATATAGTGGCGATACATTCCGTATTAAAGCTAATAAAAAAATGAATATTTTAGTACCAGAAAAAAATATAAATAAACTATTTAAAGATTAAAGATATGTCAAAAGCATATCTTTTTTTATAAAAGTAATCTAATTATTCTAGTTTAACTATTCTAGTAAATATAGAAAATGAAAAGTTTAATATTAAAGATAGTTACATTATGATATCTAAAAATAAAATAATTTTATCAATGCAAGAAATTACCAATACAAAATTACCATATCAACCAGAATATGATATAAAGTTAAGCTACGATTTAAATTGTTCAGAATGCATCATTTACGAAAAAAACAATTATAAGTCTTTAACAATTACTAAAAATATCGCAGATAAAGAATTTAAAACATTAAAAAATATGGAACTATTTTTAATTATAGAATATAAAGACTATTCTGGAAAAATAATCAAAGAAAATTTCCCTTTAAATTTTTCTAAAGAAAAAAGTAATAATAAAGTCTTTTATAAAAAAGAACAATCTGATAATGACGTCTCAATCGAAAATTTATTACATAATAATGGCTATCAAAAAAAATCAGATTACGAATATGAAAAAATAATAGGTAATGACACATATACCTACAATATAGTAAATAAAATTTTGTATTACAAAGGTAAAAAAGGAGAACTTACATTATATGGTATATCCGGACATAATGGTTCTAACTATTATGCAATTTTAAATAAAGATGACATAATAGAATATCAAATACCAGGTACCAATACTGGAAAAAAATATTTTGAAATAATGGTAGAAAAATTAAACGAAATAAACAATCTAACTTTATCTAACAAGCAATAAAAAATACGTTGAAAAAAAATTAACGTATTTTTTTAATTTAACTTACTGAAAATATTTCCTAACTTATCATGAATTACTAAATCAGCATTATCATCATAAGCAGTACTATCTTTATTAATTATAACTAGATTCTTACCATTAAAATATCTTATATAAGAAGCAGCAGGATAGACTACTAAAGAAGTTCCAGCCACAATAAGTAAATCACAATTCTTAATAGCATCAATCGCCTTCATAACAACATCTTCATCGAGAGGTTCCTCATATAATACAACATCAGGTTTGATAGTTCCTCCACAAGTACATTTTGGTATGTCATCACTATTAAAGACATATTCAGCATCATACTCTTTACTACACATCATACAATGATTTTTAAATATTGTACCATGAAGTAATAACACATTCTTTGAACCACACCTTTCATGAAGGCCATCAATGTTTTGAGTAATAATCGCTTTTAATTTACCAGATTCTTCTAATTTTTTTAAATATTTATGAGTAACATTTGGTTCGATATCTAAACAATTTAATTTATCTTTATAAAATCTATAAAATTCTTTTTTGTGTTCATTAAAAAAACTTCTGCTTAGCATTACTTCTGGTGGATAGTCATATTTTTCATTATATAAACCATCTACACTTCTAAAGTCCTTAATACCAGATTCAGTACTAACCCCAGCTCCTCCAAAGAAGACGATATTTTCTGATTCATCTATTAACTTTTGTAATTTTTCATAGTTTTCCATCTCTTATCACCACACTCTAAGTATAACAATTTCTTTATTAACAATGCTACTAAAATATGATACTATTAAACCAGAATAGAGTGTGAGAAAAAATGAAAAAATTATTGTCGGGGATTCTTACTATTGTTATGTTTTTTTCTATCTTAACAACAGTTGGACTTATTGCAACTAGAAACTCAATTAGTAGGAGTTCAATGGAAAAAATGATGGATGTTTTAGTAGAAGAATATGATATAGTTGATGGATTCGGTGGTACTGATAAAGACGAATTAGAAGATTTATTTGAAGATAAAAAATTCAAAAAAATTACCTCAGAATTACTTTCAGATTATGTAAAATATACTGTTAGAATCACTGATAAAGAGCCAAATTTCACTAAATTCGTTGAATACGTAGCCGAAGAAACAGATTCTGATTATACTGAAGATGAACTTGAAGACTTGATTGATGAATTAGAAAGTGAAATGAAATCTGAACGAATTTCAGAAGACGACGAATCAGCAGGAATGATCAGAGCAATCTTCTCTGGAAGTTCTTTAATTGTTTCTTTATTAATTTCAGTTGCATGTGCTTTCGGTATCTACTCATTAAATAGAGATTCTAAGAAAACAGTAAGAAGAGTAGGAATAATATCAATCATCGACGGAGCATTAATCCTTGGATTAGGTTCTTTATTAATGGCTTTTATTGAACAAGAAGCTAGTTCTTCAGAAGAAGTAATGATGACTATAGCAGAAGTAATCTTAAATAACTTTACTACTATTGGAATTATTTTCGTTATTCTAGGTATAATTCTAGTTGTATTATCTCCGAAAATTGCTTCAATGCTTTTAAATGTAAAAAAGAGTAATCCGGGAACAACAAACTTAGATAATTCTGATACAACTAAATAAAACGGCAAAAAAAGGTTTCATACTTGAAGCCTTTTTTTATTTATCAGTTTCCCATTTCCAATCTCTAACTTCTGGCATATCTATTCCATATTCATGAATATATTGTTTATGTTCAACTAATTTTTCATTCATTAATTTAGTTAAGTAAACACCTTTACTACCTAAGTTAGGAACCATCTTACATACTTCTATTACTAAATGATATCTATCAATTTCATTTTGTACTCTCATATCAAATGGGGTAGTAATAGAACCCTCTTCCATATAACCTTTAACTGCTATATTATGATTTTCTCTTTCATATAATAATTCGTGAATTAAAGAAGGGTATCCATGGAAGTTAAATATAATAGGTCTCTTTTTAGTAAATAAAGCATCATATTCTTCATTACTTAAACCATGTGGATGTTTTTCGTTAGTTTGTAATTTAAATAAATCAACTATATTAATAAATCTTATTTTTAGTTTTGGTAAGTGTTCTCTTAAAATACTTACGGCTGCCATACTTTCTAGAGTAGGAGCTTCTCCACAACAAGCCATTATAACATCTGGGTCACTATCTTGATCATTACTTGCAAAATCCCAAATACCTAATCCTTGTGTACAGTGCTTAACCGCTTGATCCATTGTTAACCATTGTGGTCTAGGATGTTTTGAAGTAACCAAAACGTTTATGTAATTTTTTGTTTTCATACAATGTTCGAAGCAAGATAGTAAGCAGTTTGTATCCGGAGGTAAATACATACGAACAACATCTGCTTTTTTAGCAGCTAAATGATCTAAGAATCCAGGGTCTTGATGTGTATAACCATTATGGTCTTGTTGCCATACGTTACTTGTTAGCAAGTAATTTAATGAACCAATTTCTTCTCTCCAATGAAGAGGCTTAGTAATTTTTAACCATTTAGCATGTTGTGCTGCCATAGAATCAACAACTCTTATGAAAGCTTCGTAACTAGCAAAGAAACCATGTCTTCCAGTAAGCAAGTATCCTTCAAGCCATCCTTGACACATATTCTCAGACAACATTCCATCCATTATTCTTCCGTCTTTAGCTAAAAATTCATCATTATCTTCCAATTCAGCCATCCAACTTCTATTTTCAGCTTCAAAACTATATTTTAATCTATTTGACATAGTTTCATCAGGACCGAATATTCTAAAATTCTTATTATGAGAATTTAGTTTAAATATATCTCGAACATATCTACCAAGTTCCATCATATCTTGAGCTTCTACTGCTCCAGGTGCTGGGATATCAAGTCCATATTTTTTAAAATCAGGTAAAATTAAATCTTTTAATAATTTACCACCATTAGCATGTGGATTAGATCCCATTCTTCTATCACCTATAGGTACTAAATCTTGTAATTCAGGAATTAGTTTGCCGTTTCCATCAAATAACTCTTCTGGATGGTAGCTTCTTAACCAATTTTCTAGTAATTCTAAATGTTCATCACGACTCATATCTATTGGTACTTGATGAGCATTAAATGTTCCTTCTACTTTTTTGCCACTAACTTCTTTAGGACCAGTCCATCCTTTTGGTGTTCTAAGAATAATCATTGGCCACATTGGTCTACTATAATTATCTTTTTCCCTAGCATCTTTTTGTATTTTTTTAATTTTTTCAATGCATTTGTCTAATACTTTAGCCATTTCCTTATGCATTTCAGCTGGTTCATCACCACATACCATAATTGGCTCCCAACCATAACCTTTAAATAAACTCATTAATTCTTCATCACTAATTCTTGATAGGATAGTAGGATTACTAATTTTATAGCCATTTAAATGCAAAATAGGTAAAACAGCACCATCATTCTTAGGATTTAAGAATTTATTTGAATGCCAAGAAGTTGCAAGTGACCCAGTTTCAGCTTCACCATCTCCAACAACAACCGTAGCAATTAAATCTGGATTATCGAAAACTGCACCAAAACCATGAGCTAATGAGTAACCAAGCTCTCCACCTTCGTTTATTGAACCAGGAGTTTCAGGAGCAACATGGCTTGAAATACCTCCAGGGAAAGAAAATTGCTTAAATAATTTTTTTAGTCCAACTTCGTCTTGTGTAATCGATGGGTAAATATCAGTATAACTACCTTCTAGGTAAACATGACTTACAATGGCATTACCACCATGTCCTGGACCAGATATATATATCATATTTAAGTCATATTTATTAATGACTCTATTTAAATGAGTGTATACAAAAGATTGACCAGGACAAGTTCCCCAGTGTCCAACAATTTTTTTCTTTATATCTTCTTTTCTTAAATTTCTTTTTAATAGCGGATTATCAAGTAAATATAATTGACAAGCAGTTAAATAATTTGCTGCGCGCCAATATTTATCCATTTTTACTAAATATTCTTTAGTATCATATTCATTCATTAACCATTCTCCTTTATTTTATTACCATTTAATTATATCATGGCCGATATTGAATGTAAATTAAGTAAAATATCATCAAACAATTATAAAAAAATAGTCTTTCAAAAACTCAATATGGTATACTTAATATAATAAGGAGGCTAAAATATGAAGAAATTTATTGTTAAAAATAAGTTTTTACTACTGATTATTTTAGCACTTACTATTTTTTGTAGTTCAACTATCATATTCTATTTAGAAGGAAAGTTAAATAAATCTTCTCAAGTATTATACATAGATGGTAATGATTATGTTAATGAATCAGAGGATGACGCAATAAAAGAAGTAAAGTCTGATAGTATAGAAAGTCCTAATCCGGTAGAAATTAAAGAAAATTTAACAGTAGAAATTGGTACAAAATTACCCAAAATATCTGATTACTTTACATCAATTAATTCGTTTTCTCAAGAAGTAGAAATAAAGTATTATAGTAACGACAAGGAAGTATCAGTATCAGACATAACTAAGAATATAAATGGAGTTATGTATCTAAATAATATATCAACATATAAAGTTGTGATAACAGAAAAAGAGCAAGAGTATTCTACTCAATTAAAAGTAGTAGATACTACTACACCAAACGTGGTTTTAAAAGATGTGACTATTACTGAAGGCGAAAATTATAATATTAAAGACTTTTTAGTATCATATGAAGATAACAGTGGTAACACATCTTATACGATAAATTATAAGGATAATTCTTACTCAAAATTAACATCTCCAGGTACTTATAAAATAGTAATTACTATTTGTGACCCTAGTAAAAATTGTACAGATAAAAGTGCTAATTTAATTATTAATAAGTTTACCTTAAAGGTTGTAAAAACTATTACCCAAAGTAAAGTAATTAAAGCTGAAGAAATAAAATATGGAGTTAAGCGAGTTACTAGTGCTGATGTTACATATAATGTTTATAATGATGGTTCTAAAAAGGAAGTAAGTAGAAGTAGTGCAACAACTAAAATAGATCAATCTACGTTTAATGGAACAACATCTTCTATGAAGTCTGAAGCGATTAGTTTATATAGTTCTCTACAACCATCAGCCAATACGATATTAGAAATAACTAATAAATATCGTAAAGAAGTAAATAAAAACCCCTTAACTTTAGATAAAAATTTAAGTATTATTGCTACAATTCGTGCTATCGAAATAGCGTATTCAGGAAAATTTTCTCATACTAGACCAAACGGAAGTGAGTGGCATACAATTTGGGGAGAATATTATGACAAGCCGGTAAATGTAACTCGAGGTGAAAACTTAGCATATGGTTATAGCAGTGATGAAGGAGCTTGTACTGGTTGGCGTGGTTCAGAAGGCCATTATGCAAATATGATTGATCCTAGTTTTTCTAAACTTGGGGTAGGAAAATTTACTTTTAATGGTCAAACATATTGGGTTCAATTATTTGAAGGTTAAAGGACAAATGTCCTTTTTTTCTTGAATTAATATTTATAAAGATTATAATAAATAACAAGGTTTTATACATATAGAAGTTATTCTAAGGAGGAACTTTTATCACAATAGATAACTTTTATAACAAAATATTAAATAATTACATAACTACTAAAGAGATTGATTTTCTTAAAGAAGAATTTTTAACTTTATATAAAACGATTAAGTCACACAAGAAATTGTCTTCAAAAGATAAATTATTTTTATCTGATTATAAAAATATTGAAAAGTATATTGCATATCATAATAATGAATATCTTAAATTAAAAAGACAAAATACAAAAATTTTAGATAATATAAACGGTTATCCTTTAGATGAATATCAAAGTAGAGTAGTTTTGTCTAATGAAGAAGCAACCTTAGTAGTAGCCGGTGCTGGCTCTGGCAAATCTCTTACTATAATAGGAAAAATAGTCTATTTAGTTCAAGAATGCAAAATAAATCCCAATGATATTCTCTGTATCTCCTTTACTAACGATGCTACTATTAATTTAAAAAATAACATAAAAAAGAACTATGACTTTGATATTAACATCTACACATTTCATAAATTATCTTTAGAAATACTTAAACAAAATAATATAAAATATCAAATAGCACCTGATAACTATTTATCAGAAATAATTGACTTATTCTTTAATACTATAATACCTAACTCTTCAATTTACCAAAAGTCTCTAAAAAAAGTACTAGGTAAGAATTATACTCAAAAAGAACTAACTAATTTAAAAAGACTTATATCAACATTCATTAACTTATTTAAATCAAATAATTACAACTTATCTTATTACTTAGAAATTCTAAAAAAAATAAGATATACTCTTAATATAAAAGAATATATCCATAATAAACACTTAATATTATTAATTTTTAATATTCATTTACTATATGAAGATGAACTATCTAAAGAAAAAGCTCTTGATTTTAATGATATGATAAACAAAAGTATTTCTGTATTAAAAGAAACCAAAAAAATAAAAAATTATAAGTACATAATTGTTGATGAATATCAAGACACATCTTTAACTAAATTTTATCTTCTTAATGAAATCATAAATATTACTAACGCTAAATTTCTTGCAGTAGGAGATGATTTTCAATCTATTTATAGATTCACCGGTTGTAATTTAAATATCTTTCTAAATTTTACTAAGTATTTTAAATATTCTAAAATATTTCAAATAGTAAATACATATCGTAATCCTCAAGAATTAATTAATGTAGCAGGTAGTTTTGTTATGAAAAACAAATATCAACAA
>CAZJHG010000002.1:0-75233 GCA_964545885.1 uncultured Muribaculaceae bacterium
GATTCCATCTTTTTGTTTGATGTCCAAAATGAACTCCAGCTTCTAATAAATAACTTAAAGAAACTACGGCCATAAAAATTCCCTCCTTCGTTAATTCTCCTGTAAGCATCTTCCCTATGCCTCACCTCTTCGGCACTTGAGGTATAAGTCCGCCATACATGTTTATTTGCTTTTTAAAGCCGTGATTATTGTATCAAAAAATAATGCTATAAACAAGTTTTTTTAGTATTTTTTTCGATGTTTTGCCTTTTTAGATAGTTTTTAGCGTTTTTACTGAAAATTTTAGCAAAAGAAAAAATGCATTTAATGCATTTTTAACGTTTTAATCGATGTATTGCTTTGTACATACCATTTTCATTTGCTACTGCATTATCGTCTACATCACAAATTAAACTGCATTCAGCAATTTCAGAAAATGGTAGGGTATCTATTACTTCCGCATTAATGACTTCGCCATATGGTGAATAATCTCCGCTTTCTAGAGCTGGAACTATTTTGTGTTGTTCTGTTATAACAACTTTTGTACATGTTCCATCTGGATTTAGTGTGTATCCTGTTGGAGCCATATAATATTTTCTACCATCTACTTCTTCTACGATGGCTTCTGAAGTAATTGTTTCGCTAGTATTGTATGTTAAAATCGCAATTTTTCTACCATCTTCTGTATAATATGTTCCGTCGATATAGAAATAATCTGCACCACTTTTTCTTAAAGCATCTACAACTTTTTGACCATCACAATATTCGTAATCATATCCTTTATTAGTATATACATATTCTGGCATGCTACATAAATTATTGGAATCTGTAGAATAAGAAACTAAACTTTCGATTCTTACCGCTTCTTTATAATCATTATATGCATCATAACCTTTAATACCCAAAACAGTTGTTCCACCTACTAATGCTATTAATCCTATCGCTGCCATAACTGCTTTAGCTCCTGTATGTTTTCCCTTTGCTTTTGTATTTTGTTCTTCTACATTTAAATTTATTGTTTCTTCTGACATAATAATCCCCCTTTTCATTAGTGTTTTAATCTTACAATATCTAGTAAAAGATGTCAAATTTCACTTGATAGAAATCATATATATTGAAGAATTTCTATAATAAATCCGCCTTTTTTAGTGGTTTTAATTACTTTAGAAAATTTAAATTTACCATATTTTCTAATACTAAATATGTCATTTTCTCTTAAGAGGCGTGTTGGTTTTATATCTTCTTCGTAATTTAGAAGTATTTCTTTGTTGGCAAATTTTTCTAATACTTGATTTCTACTATTATTTATTATAGTACTTATTACATTGTCAATTCTTAAAGATGTTACTATGTACTCTTTAGTAATATATTCTTGTTTAAAGTGTTCTGTTAAGGAAATATTTTCTTCTACTAAGATGATTTTATTATTTTTTATTGATGTTAAATTATATTTAAAATATTCAACCAGATAAGGTAATAATAAAATATAAAATGAATCTTGATATTTAACGATATCACCAAAAGTATCTTCTTTTAGGCCTAAAGAAAATATTGTACCTAGGATATCTTGGTGACGTAGTTGCACTGATGATACTATCTTATATAATTTAATATCTGGTATAGTTTTTTTATATAGAATTAACTTTGTACATTCTTCATATGGTTCATATATATTATATTCATTTTTATTAAGCTTCCCTTTAATCAAAACTAATTCCTTTTTGGTTAAAAAATTTGTATACCCCTTGTTATAAAGGTAATCTATTATTTTTTCAATATTATAATTATTCGATGCCATTGTTATGCTTTTTTACTATTTTATAAAGAATGTTATTGATTGATTTTCCAATATACACTACGGCATAGTTAAAGAAACTATAACCGAACAAGATATAGTAAGTAATTGTATATTTTTTTGTTATCAAATAATAAACAACTGGTATTAGGATTAATATTAAAAGTATTAATATAGTTGTTATATCTTTATTGCCTATTTTATAGCTAGTATTATTTTTGTCATAATATCTATTAATAAATAAATATAAATTGATTGAACTAAATAATAGAACTTCTGTTAGGAATATTTGATTAGCTTTATGATAAAAAAGCGAGAAATATATAAATAATCCAATTAATATAAGATTTTCAAAATGAAATATTTTAAAAAAATTCTTTTTTATCCAACTAAAAGAGATTTTATTAGCATTCAAGTCTTTAATAGCACTTTTACATAATGATGCAAAATACAAAAACCAGGGAATAAAAGTTAAAATAATGATGAATTTTTTCATACTGAACACCTCTTCTTATAAAATATATTATATTATAATAGTTGGTT
Organism: uncultured Muribaculaceae bacterium; assembly: GCA_964545885.1. Lineage (GTDB taxonomy): Bacteria > Bacillota_I > Bacilli_A > RF39 > UBA660 > Coprovivens. The sequence goes on from CAZJHG010000002.1 coordinate 2,318, forward strand.
GTTCAATGCTTATTTTTCTTTACTTTACAATTAGTTTGCCATTATATTTTGATTTATAATCGTTTACTAAGTCTTGAATTAAAGATATATCAAAATGAGAATCATTTAAAATATTTATTTGAATATTATTTATATGATATGAATCTACTATACGGTACATTCTTCTTTGTAAATTTTTTATTAATGTAAAGTTAATTCTTTCTTCTATATTTATATACAAAATATTATTAGCATAAATCATTTCCATATTATCACCGATATTAATATAGCAAAGGGAATTAAAAGATACTATAACTTCGACAAAATATGTAAAAAGTTGTATCTTTTTAAGTGAGTTTATTATATTTTTGATATAATTTATGTAGGTGATTTTATGAAACTTAGTTTAATGATATTTATTAACAAGTTAGTTACAAAAGTATGTAAAGTATTTGGAAAGAATGGCTCTGTGTATCCAGGGTATATTGTTTATGATGTTCTAAGACAAAAGAAGGTATTGGAAAACGTAAAATATCCTAAACTAGTAATTGCTGTTACTGGTTCATCTGGTAAAGGCTCTACTACAGATTTAATCAACCATATTTTAACTGATGCTGGATACGATGTTTGTTATAACAAGAATGGTAGTAACGGAGTCTTAGCTGCTACAACGTTGATTCTTAATAATTGTAATTTAAAAGGAGAATTTTTACACGATGTTTTACTATTAGAATGTGATGAAAGACATTTGAAATTGATATTTGGGAAAAATAAAATGTCTCATTTAATAATCACTAATGTTACTCGTGATCAACCGGCAAGAAACGGTGATCCTGATATAGTGTTTAAAGATATATTGAAAGCAGTTGGTCCTAATACAAAGTTAATAATAAATAAAGATGACCCTTTGGTTAATAGAATGTCATATTTATTTAAAAATGAATATGTTAGTTATGGTGTTGGTAAAACTGATGATAGTTATTTAAAGTCTTCTATTGACGCTGTTGATTATGCTTATTGTCCTAAATGCCACAAAAAATTAAAATACGACTTCTATCATTATGGTCATATCGGACATTATTCATGCCCTACCTGTGATTTTAGTAGAGGTAATGTTGATTTTGAAGTTACTGAAGTAGATTTTAAAAAACATAGTATTAAAATTAATGGTAATAACATATATCTTAATAAAGATGTTTTGTATGCGGTATATTATACTGTAGCTGCATATGCTTTATGTAAAATGATTGGAATAAGTGATGAAGATTTAAATAAAGCAATTAACGGAGATAAATTAACAAGTAAACGTGGTAAGGTATTAAGCCTTGATAATAGATGTTTAACTATGTTAGAAACTAAAAATGAAAATAATCTTTCTTATTATCAATCTATTAGATTTATTAAAAATCAAAGTGGTAAAAAAACAATAATACTTGGTTTTGATAATGTATCTAGAAGATATCAATTTAATGATTTGTCTTGGTTATGGGATGTTGAATTTGAATTATTAAATGATAAAAATATAGATAAGATATTTTGTATAGGTAGATTTAGATATGATGTTATAACAAGATTAGAATTTGCTGGTATAGATAAAGATAAAATTATATTAGTTGATGACTTAAATACATTGATAAAACAGGTTAAAGATGATTCTGTTGGTGACATTTATACAATGGTTTGCTTCGATATGACTGCTAATATATTGAAATTAATTGAGGATGATGAAAATGAAAAAAATTAAAATTGCTCATTTATATTATGATTTAATGAATCTTTATGGAGAAAATGGAAATGTACGTTATTTACAAAAAAAATTAGAAGAGCAAGGATTTGATGCAGAAGTACACTTCCTTACTATAGGTGAAGATATTGATTTTAGTAAATATGATTTTTACTATATTGGTACTGGAAGTGAAGATAATAAATTAATTGTGTTAGAAGATATTTTAAAATACAAAAAAGAAATAAATAATGCAATAAATAGCGGAAAATATTTCCTTGTAACAGGCAATTCTATTGAATTGTTTGGGGAAGGTATTATCAACTTAAATAATGAATTTGTTGTTACATTAGAAACATTTAAGTATCAAGTTAAAGAAGAAGAATTTAGAATAGTTGGAGAACAATATTATGAAAGTGATCTAACTAAGGAGAAAATTATAGGATTTCAAAATAGAAATTCTGTTATTATCAATTGTAAAGAGAACAAATTATTTAAGGTACTAAAAGGTACTGGTTATAAGCCTAACGAAGATATTGAAGGAATTTCTTACAATAATTTCTTCGGCACTTACCTTCTGGGGCCAATTTTAGTTAGAAATCCATATTTTACAGATGTTTTAATAAAAAATATTTGTGATCAATATGGTATTGAATTTACTCCACAAAAAGAAGAAATGGCTTATAAGGCCTATGATGAATACTTAAAAAACTTTTACGAGAATCAATAGGTTCTCTTTTTTTGACTTTACTTTTCTTTGAGATTTTAGTATGATATCGATACTTTTGAGGGGGATTATTTATGAGCAAAGAGCATATTACGGCTAAAGAACGTGAAACTAGAAAAGTTACTATACTTTTACATGGAGCATTAACAACTATATTAAACGGATTAGATGAAAAAGACTACCCAAGTGTTTTTGTCACTACTAATTCCAGCAGTTTAGGACAAATAATATTCGATGAATTAAAATTTATGGAGCAATTTAAATTAGTTTTTCAAGACGAAGAAAGAAAATTAACTATCTTTGATAAAGCTTTGTGCCTAGCAATGTCTTTAGAAAAAAATAAAGTTATAACTACTAATAGTTTAAAAGGCAAAGTTCCTAAAAGGATGGTTAATTTAAACGAGAAATTTATTACTGAAATGGTTTTAAACTATATTGCACATTCTACTTATAATGTAAGGCATACAGATATTAATGGAGACTTTAATTTTGGTGGATTTGATAACGGTCATAAAAGAGATTTAAAACATATGAAGGATTTGCTTACTGAAGAATTTGCTAAGGCCAATTTTGACTATAATAAGTGTTTAGCTTTATTATATGAAATATATTTAAGAAATATTTGTTATCTTCATGGTTTATCTACTGAAGAGATTTATAATCTTAAAAATAAGATGACTATAAAAGAAAAATACGATGCTCCGATTGTAAATGTTAAAGAAGAAAATACTTATAGTAAATATAGAAAAACTTTTAGAAATATGAAATAAAAAATACTGATTTGCTTAGTCAGTATTTTTTGTTGCTTTTTGGAATTCTCTTTCCATTTTTGAATATATACAGCCACAGTAATCTTGGCGATATAGATTATATTGTTTTGATAATTCTATACTATGTTTGTAGCCTTCTTTTTTTTTGAAATCTGAATACAAATAATTTATCTTGTATTTTCCACTTAGATATTCACCTATTTCATTTAGTTTTTGACTATTTTTTAGGGGGCTTACTGTTAAAGTTGTTGCAAAGTAATCAAAGTTGTTTTCTTTAGCCAGCTTGGCGGTTTTATCTAAACGTAAGTAATAGCACTTAATACAACGTGCTCCACCTTCTTTTTCTTTTTCTAATCCTTTTATGGTTTCGTGAAATAGTTTGTTTTCGTGATCACAATCTATAATCGTTAGTTTGTTTTGGTTAGGGAATTCATTTATAAAACGAATTTCTTCTTGTTTTCTCTTTTCATATTCTTCAAATGGTTCGATATTGGGATTGTAATATAGAATAGTGATATCAAAGTAAGGCGTTAATGTGCTTATTACGTGGGATGAGCATGGTGCACAACATGAATGTAAAAGAACAGAAGGAATTAAACCTTCTGTTTGATTTTTTGATACGATTTCTTCCATAAGCTTGTTATAATTCATAAGCTCACCTACTCTTCTTCTTTTTTACTTTCTTCAATCGTTATTTCTTCTGTTTCCATTGTTTCATAGCTTTTAAATAGTAATCTTTCATCTATGATTGTATCTAAATAAACGATTCCTTTTGTTTCGTCCATTCCTAAGGAAGCATAAATAGTTGGATATTTGTTTAAATTCTTAATATTTACTGTATCTATCATTACAGTATTCCCATCATTCATTTTAATCGTAAATAAGCCATCATCTATAATTACACCTTCGTCAGTTTTATAAGGTGTATATTCTATTTCGTTAATCATTCTTACAATGTTATAATCTATTTTATTTAAGCCATTTACTAATTCATCAAATATTGTATCTGGTGTAAAATTTATTAAAGTTGGGTATCCATAATATTCAGCAGAATCAGATATTGAGTCGTTTGTCGAAGTTATATATTTGTTGTTATATTTGTAAAAAAATAAAATATTAGACTCTTCTACTTTTATAGTAATTTTACCGAATATATTTACTTTTACTTCAGTGTTTTCTATTAGTGGCAACGAATCAATTTTTTGCTTTATTTGCTTTAAATTGATTTTTGATATTTTAGGATAATCTTGTAATCCAGCTTGTTCAATTATGGTAACATCTTTAACCGAATCATTTCCAGTGATATAGATATTTTTAATAGTTAAATTTAAGGCGTAATTTACTAAAATAGCAATAATAAGTATTATAGCTAAAAATTTTATTAAAACATTTAGCTTTATTTTTAGTCTTTTCTTTTTTTTCTTTGGTTGCCCCTTTTTAACCATAACGATTACTCCCAATCTATAAATTCTTGTTCAATTATTAAATCAACGTTTGTTTTATCCATGACTGTTTTATGAATATAATTGATTAATTTGTATATATCTGCACCAGTTGCGTTTCCTTTATTAATGACGAAGTTAGCATGTTTTTCTGATACTTCGGCACCACCTATTCTATGTCCCTTTAGATTACATGATTCAATAAGACGACCAGCATAGTCTGCTTCTGGATTTCTGAATACTGAGCCAGCTGATGGGTATTCAAGTGGTTGTGATGCAATTCTTCTATTACGGCGATCTTCTATTACATCTAAGGAGTTTTTCTTTTCACCTTCTTTTAAGAAAAACTTAGCACCTAATATAATATATTTTTTCGTTTCTTTAAACATCGAAGTACGATAGCTATAGTTAATATCCTCATGTTCTATAGTCTTTATATCAAAATTTTCGTCTAACACTGTAACTGATTTTACATAATCAAGTATGCAAGCATTATATGCTCCGGCATTACCATATATTGAACCTCCTACTGTACCAGGAATTCCAGCAGCAAATTCAATCCCAGTTAGGGATGCATTTACGCTTTCCATAACTAATTTTGGTAACATTGCTCCAGCTTCTGCATAAGCCATTTCTAATTCTGGATGAATCTCTATTCCGTTCAACTGATTTAAACGAATTACTGCGCCTTCATATTCACGATCATTTAATACAATATTAGAACCATTACCTAATATAAAATATTTTATATTATTATCTTTTAATAATCTTAATACTTTCACTAAGTCTGTTATGGAATTTGGGGAAACTAAATACTTGGCTTGTCCTCCAATATGATATGTATTTAAATTTTTTAGTGATGCATGTTCTTCTACTATTGCGTATTCTCTAAGTTTGTCTGTCATTTTATCAATTCCTTTAATTTATTATATATTAAATCACTGCTATTATTCATACTCATCTTTTTAAGATTACATTTCATGTTCTCATATTTTTTCGAGTTATTTAGCACTTCATCAATAATACTAATCAATTCTTCGGATGTCAAATCTTTTTCTTCAATAACTTCACCGCCACCATTATTTTTTATTTCCATAGCATTATAATATTGATGATTATTTGCTACATATGGTGAAGGTATAAATATTGCCGGAAGATTTAATGATAAAATTTCACTCATAGTAGAAGCTCCTGCTCTTGTCACTATAAGATCAGTGTTTTTTAATAATGATGGTAATCCATCTACATATGGTACAACCTTTACATTGCTAGGGAATGTTTTATCTTTGATAAACTCTTCGTACAAGTTTTTTCCTGTTATATATAATACTTCGTATTCTTTTTCAGATATGTTATTTAAGAATTCGGCCATTTTAGCATTAACAGTTGCGGAACCTAATGAACCAGCTACAACTACTACTAATTTTTTATCTTGGTTAAGTCCTAATACTTTTTTATCCATAGGTTCGGCTTTTAAAGCACTTTCTCCACACGGATTTCCTGAATAGAAAACTTCGCCTTTTACTTTGGTAAATTTACTTATTGAGTCTTTAAACGATACTCCTACTAAATCAGCTTTTTTTTGAAGCATAAGGTTAGACTTACCTGGAATACTATTTTGTTCATGAATAAAAGTTTTTATCCCTAACTTATTGGCTGCCCATATAACTGGATATGTGACATAGCCACCTACTCCTAGGACTATATCTGGTTTGAAGTCTTTCATAATACTTAGACATTTCTTTTTTGCTTTATCTATTAAGAAAATATTTTCTATATCACGTTTTATATCACTTTTTGAAAAGCCATATATTTCAATTTCTTCGTAGCGAATTCCTCTTTTGGGAATAATGTCTTTTTCCATACGATTATGGGTTCCAATATATAATACTTCCAAGCTTTTTTCTTTTTCTTTGAATTTATCAATAATTGCTAGTGCAGGATAAATATGTCCTCCTGTACCTCCAGCAGAAACTATAATTTTCATAGTGTATCACCTACTTCAATTATACTATATTATTGATATTTTTTGACTAATATTAAATTAATTACTGTCAATTGGTTGTTTATTTTTCTTTTCTTCTATGTGTAAAAAATATTTATTTGGGAAGTTTGTATGTTATAATATATAAAGATGATAAGATAAAGAAAATATGGTGGTGGGTGCGATGCGAGTATTATTACTTGATGAAGAGAAGATTACTAAATTAACTTTGCCAGATGAAGTAGACGGAATATTTTTAATGAAATATAAACCAATAGGTTCCAAAGTAACTAGAGATGTTATTTTTGAGGCTATTGACAACAAATGGGCAGTTAAGAGTAGTGGCAATATAGCTATTATTGGAGCTGATAACGTTGCAGTAAATCATTCTTTTTTGTCCGATTTTGTTCATCTAAAAGTTGCATTGATTGATAGACAAGAATATTTGGATTTATATTGCTTGCCGACTATAGATAAAAATTTTATGAGAGGTAGTGTTTGTTCAGAACGAATTGATATTGGTCGAGATTCTAGATGTACTATTATTTATAATAATGCAAATGTTGCTGACCTTCATGCTTCTATTTTATCAAATCAAAACACTTGGTTTATTACTTTACCTTCCGACACTTTTAATGGATGCGTTTACTTAAATGGAAAACGTATCAAAAAGCCAGAAACTTTAAGAAGTGGTGATGTCATCTTTATTGATGGCTTGTCGATTATTTGGATGAAGAATTTTGTTCAAGTCAATAATCCGAATAATAGTGTTTTATTTAATAGTTTTTCAATGCCTAATTTTCAAGATCCTGATTTTAATAATACGTTGTTTTCTCCAATAAGTGAAGAGGATACTAATATTGAATTATATAAAATAGAAGATTATTTTTTTCATACTCCTAATCTTAAGCAACATTTGACTACTAAAGAAATTCAAATTGATCCTCCCCCCAATTCTATTCTCCCCCAAGATAATGGATTAATAACAACGAGTGCTAGTATTACTTTGTTAGCTTCTTCTTTTACTTCTGGTTTTAGTTTAGTAAATAACATTAATAGTGGTGCCTCATTGATGCGAATTATTCCTACTGCTGTTACATTCGGAGCTATGATTATCGGTTCAATTTTTATGCCAAGATTTGCCAAATATTACAACAATAAAGTTTTAAAAAAGAAAGAAGCTTATCGTATTGAAAAATATACAAACTATCTAACAGATAAAGCAAAAGAAATTTCAACTGAAATGAATAAACAAATACAAATTTTAAACGACAATTATCCTTCTATATTGACTTGCCTAAAAACTTTTAGTACAAATAATAATTTTGTGTGGTCTCGTGAAATAAAAGATGATGATTTTTTAGAAGTCAGAGCTGGGGTTGGTAATAGAGACGCAAAAATTCGAGTTAATGCCCCAGAGGAACATTTTACTTTGGAAGAGGATGAATTGTATCAAAAAATATATTCGATAGTTGGTGCTTCAAGAGTACTTGAAAATGTACCTATTACCTTTTCGTTATTGGAAAATAAAATTTCAGCTTTGATTTGTAATTCAGATAATGGTCAAGAATTAATTGATTCTTTCTTTACGCAGATTGTGTTATATCATAGTGCTGCAGATTTGAAAATTGTCTTTTTAAATAATAAAGATGCTGCTTATGATTTTTCATATGCTAAATACTTGCCACATTGCTTTAGTGAAGATAAATCGACTCGCTTTTTTAGTGAAAATAGCGACGAAATGAAAGTGTTGTCTTCTTATTTGTTTAAAATTTTTAAAGAAAGAGTAAACAGCAAATCGTCTGAATCTGAAAAGAAAGATGAAGTTTTGGAAGAAAAACAAACTCAAAAAGCATATCGAAAATACGAAACTTATTATTTGATAGTAACTAATGATTTTGCAAGTGCAAAGACTTTACCTATTACAGAGAGTATATTAAATTCTGATGACAATTATGGCTTTTCTTATTTAATAATTGATAATTCAATAAAAAATTTACCTAACCAATGTAAAGCTTTTGTTAGTGTTGTTGATAACGAAGGCTGTATTATGGAAAGAAATCTGAATAATCAAACTATGTTTAAACCCGAATGGGCATCTATCGATATGCGAAGTATTGGCACACAACTATTAAACATACCTTTACTAGAAGTTGATGAACAATCTTCGTTACCTACTTCACTATCTTTTTTAGAAATGTTTGGTGTTTCTAAAATAGAACAATTAAATGTTATGAATCGTTGGAAGAACAATGACCCGACAATTTCCATTGCTACTCCAATTGGAATACATTCTAGTGGAGAAGTTTTTACACTAGACTTACACGAAAAATCACAAGGTCCGCATGGTTTAATTGCTGGTTCAACTGGTTCTGGTAAATCTGAGTTTATCATTACATTCATTCTTTCAATGTGCGTTAATTATCACCCTGACGAAGTTCAATTTGTTCTTATCGATTACAAAGGCGGTGGACTAGCTGGTGCTTTTGAGAAAAAAGACATCAAAAAAGCGGTTCCTCATATTGCTGGTACTATTACCAATCTAGATGCAGGACAAATTAACCGAAGTTTAGTCTCTATTAATAGTGAGTTAAAACGAAGACAACGTGTTTTTAATGAATCTAAATCAATTACTGGTGAGTCTACTATCGATATTTATAAATATCAAAAATATTATAGAGAAGGAATTGTTAAGGAACCAATTTCTCATTTATTTATTATTAGTGATGAATTTGCCGAATTAAAAGCTCAGCAACCCGAGTTTATGAATGAACTTGTTTCAACAGCGCGTATTGGACGTTCTTTAGGTGTTCATTTAATTCTGGCTACTCAAAAACCAAGTGGTGTTGTAAACGAACAAATATGGTCGAATACTAGATTTAGAATATGCTTAAAAGTTGCTAGTAAGAGTGATTCTATGGAAATGCTTAAAAGACCTGAAGCGGCTTCCATTAAAGAAACGGGACGTTTTTATTTACAAGTTGGATATGATGAATATTTTGATATAGGTCAATCTGGTTGGGCTGGTGCTAAATATATCCCTACTGATCGTGTTATAAAGAAAATTGATGACTCGATATCTTTTATTAACAATACTGGCAGTGTTATAAAAACATCTAATAATATCGTAAAAAAAGAAACTACTATCGAATTAGGAGATCAGCTAACTAACATTACAAAGCATTTAATTGATATCGCTGATAAAAATCAATATGTAACTAGAAAATTATGGCTTGATAGCATTCCTGAATTTATATATTTAGGAAATTTAATCCAAAAATACGAATATTCTACTTCTCCGTTTAATTTTAATCCGGTTATTGGTGAATACGATGATCCAGAAGGGCAAAAACAATCCTTACTAACACTTGATTTATCTTCTAATGGAAATACCATTATATATGGTGCTAGTGGAGCTGGACAAGATAATTTGTTGACTACCATCATTTATTCATCTGCTATATATCATAGTCCAGAAGAAATTAATTTTTATATTATTGACTTGGGAGCTGAAACATTAAAAATATTTAATAAAATGCCACATGTCGGTGATATTTGTACTTTGGATGATACAGAAAAAATTACTAATCTTTTAGTAATGATTGATTCTGAATTAGACAAAAGAAAGGAACTTTTCTCTGATTATAATGGGGAATATAATTATTATATTAAAAAAAGTGGTGAAAAATTGCCATATATTGTATGTATGATTAATAATTATGATGCTTTCTTAGAGTCTTTCCGTAAGATGGGAGAACTTTTAGAACCATTTTATAGAGAATGTGCTAAATATGGAATTTCATTTATTGTAACTTGTTCTACAGGAACGACAATTCGTTCAAAAGTTGCCGAATACTTTCCAAACAAAATGTGCTTGCGTATGGGAAAAGATGAAGATTACCGTAATATTTTAGGAGCTGCTAAAGGGTTAATTCCAGAAAGTTACAAAGGACGTGGAATTGTAAAGCTACAAAAGAAATGTTATGAATTCCAATCTGCTTATTTATTAAATCCTGATTTAATAAACGACACTATCAAAGCAACATCTGAAAAACTTTCAGCCAAATATAGCTATAAAGCGAAGCGAGTTCCTGTTTTACCAGATGTCGTTGGTTTGGATGATGTTGAGAGTTATCTAAACGAATTAAGTAGTGTTCCTATTGGGTTTAATGTTATGACAAAATCAGCCTTTACTTATGATTTTAGCAAAGAAGTTATAAACATAATTTCTACGAATTCTTTAGACAATGCAACTTATTTTGTATATGCTCTTTCTACTCTTTTTGGAGCTATATCTAATTTGAATGTTTATGTTATTGACTTTACAAAAACAATTGATGTTTTAAAAACCGGAGGAAAATTAACATCTACTGACTTCGATAACGTTATTCATACTTTGGCACTAGAAATGAAAAATGAGGCAAATAATACTATTAGAAATTTATATTTTTTCGTCGGCTTATCAAATATAAAGTCAATTGTTTCAGCAGAATCTTATGCTTTGTATAAAGAATTTATGACACAAGCAAAGAACTATAAAAATACTATTATGATTATTTTAGATGAATATAATAATCTAAAACAATTGCAAGTTGAGTCTTGGTATCTATCAAATGTTAATAAAAACTTAGGAATATGGATTGGTGATGGCGTTGGTTCTCAGACAGCCATTACGTTTAAAAACTTATCAATGGATGTTAGAAAAATGGCGTTCAGTGATATGGCGTTTGCTAGTGAAAGAAATAATGTTATACCAATAAGATTGGTTGTTTCTGGAATGGAGGATGAAGATGAAGAATAAAATATTAATTGAGCTAATTGTCCCAGAAATAGATGAAAAATATAGCTTATTTATTCCTGTTACTCGTAAAGTTGGAGATATCATCGGATTGCTAATAAAGGCAATTAATGAATTTTCTTATGAATCATATACTGGAAACGAAAAAACAGCACTATATAATTCTGTAACATCTGTCCGATATGATCCGAATGAATTGGTTTATAATACTGACATTCGTAATGGAACTTGTTTAATTTTACTTTAAAATTTCTATATTACTTAAGTTATATTTATTATTTTAAAAGTTGTCTTTCATAATTAGTGAAAGACAACTTTTTTATCACTTATTTTTTATTTGAACATATACTTTGTGACCAAATGAAAAAACAACATAAATATGTTGCTTTTTATAAAATTATAACTGAATTGTTCTTTTCTATTATTTTTATTTCTTCAAGTGCTCTTGCTTGGTTTTCTAAATCTTCTAATGTCTGATCTGTATCACTCATAGATTGATTTAACCATGATTCACAATTTGTTAATTCATTTTTTTTAGTTACTAACAAACTATGTAAGTTTACTAAGTAATTATATTGTGAAAAATCGTTTGGAATACTGATTTGAGAAGCATTTATAGCGTTTTGGATATTAGTAATAGCACTTTGCAGATTTGGTTTTACTACTGTTGCTAAAACATCTTTATTATATCTTAATTTTGTCATCTTTTTTTTATCCTTTTACAAAGATTATCAACTTTGACTGACGCATTAATTAAATATGTACTATATTGTCTTGCAACTCTGTAAAACTCTGTATATTGCTTTTTATCGATAGATGAGTTTCTAGCAAATCTTTGTGCAGATTCACCAACCCACTCACCAGTTGAAGATGGCATTCCAGAAATTCTAGTAAATACTTTATTAATAATTGCAAAATAGCTATATGATAAATTTTCGAAATCTTTTCCATATTCGTTTAATAAATTTGTATCAATTTCTACCATTTTATTATTCCTTTGCTAATTCATTTGCTCTCTTTGACGACGCTTTTCTTCACGTTCCTCTTCTTCCTCACTTGTAAGAGCTTGCTCGATTTGTCTACTTAAAGAATTAATTTTATAATTAATTTCAGGTATAATTATGTTTTTTAATTTGTCATTTATATTGCCAATATCTACTCTTATATCACTTATTTTTCCATTATCTGCGGATTCACCATCAATTGTAAATGAATCTTTTAGTTTGTCTGCATTTGTAAGGCTACTATAAGTTTTAAGAGTTTGTCTGAGGATATTATTGACATCATCTCTTAATGCGTAATATTTACTACGCTTTCTAATTAATTCTTTTGAGCTAGCCATTTCTGCTCATTAAAATTAATGTTGTGCTCCGTCAGATGGAGTATAAGCAGATTTAAGTTCTTCAGCTTGTCCACTGATAGATTGAGATAATGTAGTTTCGATATTCTCTGTGTATTTTTTAGCATACTCTTCTAATTGAGTGTTAAATTGTAGTAAATCCTCAATTAAACTATTACAAATGTCTTTAATTGCATTAATAAATGCATGAACAGTTTCTGTTAGTTGTGTTCCAGCAAAAGCTTCACTTGAATCTATTTCTTTTGCGAAAGTGTCTAATGTAGTTTGCAAATCTTCTACGTAAGTAGTAATTGCTTGTTGCATATCAGGTACTCCATTTACATTTATACCAACTACATCTCCTGCAAAAAGCCCTTGTATTTGTGCTTTTGCATCTCCAACAATTCCTGCAAATACTGATGATGCTTTGCTTGCAAAGTCGCTAATTGCATTTCCAGCAGTCCATTTTAATTTTTCAAATTCTGTTGCTATTGTTCCCATTATATTCACTCCTTAATATTAATCTTCTGCATTTTCTACAAGTTCTTCATCCATTGATATAGCTGATGCTACAATATTATCAATTTCTGCGTCACAAGCTTCTTCTAGACTTTTTAGTGTCTCTTTTAGTTTTGAGATTTTTGCTTGAAAATTCTTCATAAATTGAACTTCAGATTGTCCTTGCCAGTTTGCTTCAAATGCTGAACTAATTTGATCAGTATTGCTTAGAGCGTTACTAGTTGCTTCAATTGCATCTACTCTTATTTTTTGTTTTAAGTTTTCTGCTCCTTGTCTACTAACTCCAAGTGTTACACTATCAATTCCTATTGCCATTAATATACACCTCCATTAATTATTATTTTGGGCAACTTTTCCTATGTTACTTATCGCTGCTTCAAATTTACGACAGTTTTCTTCATTAATTCGTGCGTTGCTGTCTTTGGCACGAATCAAATCTGATTGATAAGTTTCAAGGTTGGATTTGATTTGAGGAAAGTTGTTTTCTAATTCGTTGAATTTTTGACTGAAAATGCTGTTTGAACTGCATTTATAAGATGAAAGTGCATTAGCCACACTATCTTCTATTCCATTGAATATCTCAGCTATCTGTTCTTCGTAGTTGCCAAGTTCAATTATCATATCATTTAGCAATTCCTCATTGATACCTATTGCTTCGTTGTTACTCATTTCCTCACCTCCCGTCAGTTTTTCTACTCTGACAATTTTATTTTATCATAATTCCTTTTTGTTGTCTTCTTTTTTTACATTGTTTTTACATGATTTTAATTTTATTTTTATGGCTTTTTTATTTGAATTTCTGAATCATTTATGATTTGCTGAACAGTCTGTCCATAAAGAATTCTTGTACCTTCGGATTTTTCTTCGAGCCAGTTTCTTTTTTCATCAGTAATCCATTTTAATGATGCATTATGTACTTTTGATCCATCGTTTGTCTGTGCGTACATTCCATACTCACTATATAAAAGTGTTACATCATCTATGCTTAAATTATTACAAATACTTAAAGATGAGAAAAAATTCGTTTGTAATTCGTTATATTGTGATAAAAATTCTTTTGTTTCGCCGTCTATATTGGATGTTTTTCTTGTACTATATTCTAAGTGATAATTCATATCTCCTTCGAAAATGGTAATTAAGTAGAAAACATCTTCTAATGTCACATCATTACGATTATTTATTGAAGTTGCTAGATTACTATAAAATATTTTTGCTGTTTCTAATATGAAATCTCTTCTTAATTGGTATCTTATATTCATATATTCTTGATCTGATAATTCTTCATTATATTTTTTTGCATAATCTTCTTGATATGTGGTAACTTTTTTTTGAACTATTTCCATAGCATACATCATTTCCACTATTTCTTTTCTACTGATTCCGTTTTTTTCTCCTAGTAGTTCATAAAAATGATTTATATTCTTATTAAATGTACAATTTTCTATGTCGTTACCATCTTTTGCATTCGTAGAAAGAATACTAGCTAAATCTAACGACTCAGCATAAGCTACTAAGTTTATATACGCTTCGTCATTACCACCAATTTGATTGGTACTCCCTTTCTCGGCACTTCCTTCAGTTATCCATGTCCAGGAGAAAGGATTATATTCGAGATTATCAGTTTTTATTGATATTCCTTGGTATTCGTATAACTCGTTATCATAATCATTACAATTTACTTGTTCTAAATGTTTTGATTCATGGTATATTGTATGTCTTAATCCATCATCATTCCTAGAATTAATTTCTAGCATTTTTATCATTGGTTCATTTATTAATAAGACATTATCATCTGTAATTGCTGCCGCCGATAATCCTGTTGTAGTGAAGATTCTTAGACTCCCTAGAGTACAATCTAACTCTCTAATATCTTCTTCTGTTTTGAACGGAAGATCGTTGTTAATTGATTCGGCAATTATAGATACAATTTCCTTTAATAACTTCTGATTATCGATTGGCTGATAAAAAAGTGATTTTTCTTTATTTTCTTTTTTGTATATTGGACTATTTGTTACGATTGATTCTAGTAATTTACTTTCGTTAACTTTGCCATCAACAATAAAACCACTATATTGATGATTTTCTACAGTTGCTCTTTCTTGCCCTATAAAATTGCTTGCTGCATCAATGTCATATATTTCATCTATTGTAGCAAATTCTACATCAAAGTTTTGTAAATATTCATTAAATATTAAATTCGCTTCATCTGTATAATAAATTGGTGTTTCTTCGAGGCTGGTCATGACTTTCTCACCAACTATTTCTTTTGTTATTTCTGATGAATTTGTCATTTCTTGTACGTATGATGATGTTGTATCCTTTCGTGGATTGTATGTGTTTTTTTCATTACCACAACCACTTAAGATAACACTTGATGCTATTGCTATGCTTAAACCTATAGTCGCTATCTTTTTTAGGGAATATTTACCTCTTTTTTTTATGTTAAACACTTTTAAATTTTTTATTTTTGACGTATTCGTCGTTACATCTATATTTTGATTTTTATTCCTCTCTCTTATTTTTTTAAGTTTATCTATTATTTTCATTTATCTCACCATTTTTATTATAACACATAATGCTTGATTAAAAATTTAATCTTATTTTTTGGCATAGTTTTTTGTATAGTGAGTGTTGAATTGAAATATTTTTTTCTTATAAAAAATACACTTTATAAATGTAATTATAATACATTGTTACTCAATATCTATTTTTGGTGTCACATATATTTTAGATTTTAACTTGTTTAATATTATATTTTTTTATCTCCATATTTAAAAAAATATCTATTCATTAGTTAAATTTGACTGATTAATTCTTTGGTGTTAGTATACGACCCATCAAGGGGGGAATTACTATGTTAGAAACGGATAATTTTAACACTTTAATTAACCATATTACTTTTACGATAGATTATTTACTTAAAGATAAAAAGTATCCCGCTGAATTATGTGAATACTTATATCTAATAACTGCTGGAATGATTATCAATTATGGTGATGAATCTATTGACGATATATATAATATGATAGAGGATGTTAAATTTATAATATTTGATAAAACAAATTTAAACTATTCTAATATTAATGATTTCTTATATGTAAATCCCACCAAACACAATTACTTAGATAAAAAAATTGATGTATCTAGTAATTTCCCCACTATAAAATTTAGCTATGAGTTACTATATAATGAAGTTGAGTCTTCTAATATTAAAACTTTAGAATACTTAAGTCATGAATTAAATTATATTTTATTTAATAAGAAAAAGAAAATTAAATTTACACATTCTATTAAACTTAGATATAACTATTTAAGAAATAATATTGAATATGATGATAATGAAATATCTACTTTTAATAAAGTGTTTAATGTTTTACAAGCTGAAGATATAGTTAAAACTATTTTAAAATTAAGAGATTATAATATTAAGAATATACGTTTTGAAAAAGCATTAGAAAAATTAAAATGCATAAATTTTAATACTTATAAATTTGAAGGTAAAGATTTACTTGTTAACTTATTTAGACCTTTATATGAGGTCCCTAAATTAAAAGTATTAATTAATAAAAATAATTTTCTTAATGAAGATGCGATTGCTAAAGAATTTGATGATGTTTTGGGTAATGATTCTTATAGAGAAACTTGTAAAAAGTTAGATTCTCTTGATTATATGATTTCAACTGAAAGTAAATATAAAGATAATTATTACTACGATTTATCGATTGAATATTTATCTATTAGAAATGAATTTGTAAATAAATATTTGATAAAAACTTGCTTAAGTGAAAATTAAAAAAAGTGTGTTTAGTTACACACCTTTTATTTTGGATTTTCTTCTGTTTTAATTGATTCGTTAAATTTCTCAACTATTGAATCTGATATATCATAGAATGATTCTGGAATTGGTTCAAATTCAATATGTTCTACCTCATTATTAAGAAATTTTCTTAATATTCTTTCTAATTCTTTTTTTTCAATTGGTTTTGCTATGTAATCGTCAAATCCTTCTTCTATATATTTTTCTTTCATACCCTCTATTGCATTGGCAGTTAATGCAACTGTTTTAATTTTAAAGCTGGGTATTTCTTGCATAATATGTAGAGTTTCTGTTCCGCTTAATTTAGGCATCATATCATCAAGTAGGATTAAATCGTACTTTTTACCTTGCTTTATTTTATCTATACATTCATAACCATTCATACAAGATTCAGTGATAATGTCATATTTCTTGAGTATTTTTTCTGCTACTTTTAGATTTAACTCATTGTCATCCACAATTAAAACTTTTTTTCCTATTAAATTTAACTCTTTTGAGCTTATCTCTGTTTCAAAGACATTTTGTGGTTTTGTTACTATTTTTTGCTTTAAGTATACTGTGAATTTAGAACCACTTCCATAAACAGATTGAACTATTATTTTACCACCCATCATTTCTATTAGATGTTTTGTTATTGCAAGTCCTAAACCGGCTCCTTCAATAGTGGTATTACGATCTTCATCCATTCTTTCGAATTTATTAAATAATTTATCGATATTTTCTGGTTTTATCCCTCGACCTGTATCCTCTACAGATATAACTAATGAGCACTCATCATTTTTATTGATACAACTAATTTTAAAGTCTATTAAGCCTTCTTTTGTATACTTAACTGCATTAGTAAGTATATTACTCATTATTTCTTTTATTTTACTTTTATCTCCGTATAGAACATTTGGTATGTCTGGTGCAATATATGCTTTAAATTCTATTGGTTTATCTCCGATACGAGGTTTAATTAAAGTTATTATTTTTTCAAATTCTTGTTTTAAGCTATATTCAGTATTTACTATTTCCATCTTGTTTGCTTCTATTTTAGATATGTCTAAAATACCATTTACTATTTCTAATAGGTTTTGAGAAGCTGTTAAAATGTCTTTGGCATTCTCTTGAGCTTCTTCAAGTGTTTCAGCTTCGGTAATAGATTCAGAGAATCCAACTATGGCATTTAAAGGAGTTCTTATTTCGTGAGACATACTTGATAAAAAGTCTGTCTTAGCAGCATTAGCTTTTTCAGCTTGGGTTTTAGCGAGTTCTATTTGATTTAGCAATTTTACGTCTGGATTTTCGATGGTGAAGTACATGATTAATAAGACAAATGAAAAGAAGAAATTTTCGAACCAAACTGCTGGAAAATACTCTCTTAAAAATATCCCAGCTACGTACAATATAATCATTACTATAAACGGTATATTTTTACTAAATGATTCTTTACTTATAATAAATAATCTTAGTGAGTAGATTGCTGTTAAAATAAAATAAAGTATCGTTGCACATAGCATAATATTATAAGCTGGCCCTGCATTGTCTAAAATATCATTAACATGTATTACTGTCATTGGAGCTATCATTATAAAAGCAGAGATTAAAATCCCAGTTATCATTGATAATTTGCTAATTTTTTGCTTTGATTTTTCGTCAAAATCAATAATATATGCATTATATATATACATAAGGATAATCATAAATAACATTTCTATCATATATATCTTTTGTAATATTTCAATTATTTGTATATTACCTATTATTTGAGCATACAGATATGTAATAACCCCTGTTATACTAAATATAAAATTTACAATTAGTAATACTGAGTATATTTTAGTTTCTTTGTTTTGAGTATTTTCCTTTCGAAAAAAAACTCCTATAAGTAAAATTGATAGTGCAGTTGCTGCATAAGTTAATAATATATTTTCCATATTTTTTTATAATCAATTTATTTAATATTATTTTATTAATTGATTCCCTTCTATTTTATATTTCCAATATAATATTATCATTTTATCTCTTGTTTCACAATTAAAAACATACTATTTATCTAGTATGTTTTAAGTATAAGCCTTTAACATCTTCTGGTTCTGTAATTGACTTATCGTGATACATAGTTTCATATATGTCTTCTACACTATATATAAAACTGCTTGTTCCCATTACTTCATCAATATATGCTTCTTCTGTTGGACATTCTGAACGTTTTTTTATTCCTTGATATTCCCAGATTTCCCATTTTAATGTAGCTAAGTCGTCTCTAAGTTTTGAATTGTAGTATTGGACTGATTCTGCTCCTCTATCAGTGACTTTTATATTATGGCCAATATTGGCATAAAATCTATTTCCATATCTTTCCAATGCTATTGGTACAATTTCTGCTCCTGTTTCTAAGGCCATTTTCACTGTACCAGGATATAATTTCATTACGGGTAAATTTGGTGTTATATTAACGGCACCTTCTGGAAATATTAATAAATTAGTGTTCTTTTTTAAAATTTCAACGGCTTTTGAATAAGCTAATTTTCTATCTTTTTTTATTATTTCCTTTAAATTTTCAATCTCTTCTTCTTGAATAAGGTTTAGATTTAATAGTTCTTCGATATAACTTTGCTTTACTCTTGTTTCGACATTGATTACTCCATTTAATTCTAAAAGTAGCCCTTCTATTTTTTGATATACATCTTCGGGGTCACCCAAAAATAAATAGGCATGTTCTTTGATAACTTCAAATGCAGTTGTAGGGTCTTCTGGATGACAATGTGCACAGGCATATATGATGGGGTTATCTGTTTTTTCTCTTTTATCTGATAACGTTATCACTTTATTACCTGATATAATTCTGTCTGTAACAATTGCTATATATGGAAATGGATGAAGAATTTTTTTTAGTATAATATTTTTTTCTTCGATGCCATTTTGATTTTCATAACTTCTTTTTTCTAGATGATATTTTTTTACTGCAGCTAATGACATTTTTCGTAATTCAAAAAAGTTCTTATATTCAAAATCACTCATCTAACCACCCCTTAACTACCCTAATTATATCATTTTATTGATATCAAAACAAATTTTGATATTAAAAATATATATTTTGATTTTTTTCTTGTTTAATTATTTATCCTTTATAATTGCTCTTATTTTTTTTATGTCTAGTTCTAGTATTTTGGACACTTCTTCCACTGACATCCCACTGTTTATCATTTTTAAAGCAGAGTCTATTTTACCATCTTCCATACCGGCAGCATGACCTTCGGCTAATCCTTCCGCTTTTCCTTCGGCTAATCCTTCCGCTCTAGCATCTCTTGCGACTTCTTTATGTAGACATTCTAAGTATTCTCCGTAATCATAAGTAGGTAAATTCTTGTTTAAAACAAAGTGTTCTAATGTTTCCATAACACTCTTCCTTTCCTTGTTTCCACGAATATACTTTTCCATTTCTTTGAAGCTACTACACATAAACATTGCACAGTCTAAGTATATTTCATTATTATCATAACATAACTCTTTTATTCTTGGTAAAAAAATATCATGAATTTTAATACTTTTGTTTTCTAAGTTATTTTTTACATCGTATAACTTATAGTCTGCGATAGCTATGTCTTTCATCTCGTGATAAAAGCCATTTAAATTTACTTGTTCAACATGAATATCATAGTTATACTTTTCATCTCCTTTACCTGAGTAGAATTCTCCTGCTATTTTAAATAAATAGCTGATGTTTTTGTTAGATGTTGTTTTCTTGTTTATAGGATTTAATTCAATGTTTATTTTATGTAGTTTATCTTTTGATTCGAGTAATATATCTACTTTATTAGCTATACTATCTTTATTTGTTATAGGTAGTTCATTTGATGTAATATCAAAGTCTTTAATATCAAATCCTACTACATAAGAAATTATTCTATTTAGATATTCTCTAACATCTGGACCACCATTAATCCATAAAGCTTTAAATACCATATCTTGCATAGGTGATAGGAACCCTTTTAATCTGTCATTTGTTTTCATAACAAAATCACTCCCTTCACCCTATATTTACTAGGTAGATATATTGATTTCCTTTTTATTTTAGAAATTTTTTTATTTTTCCATAAAAAAACTACTAATAGTTTGGTATCTGTTAGTAGTTAGTTATCATTTAAACTAATATTCATTATTAGCACTTTTTATAGTTTTTTCGACGGCATCTTTAATCTTTTTTTCGTTAAATGGTTTGTTTAGCATGTCTACTATGTTATATTCAAATGCTCTACCTATGGCTTCTTTTGATGAATCACCACTAATTATTGTAACTGGCATTTTAGATAATAAATTACTTTGTGTCATATAATCTAGTACTTCAAATCCATCTACTTTAGGCATATTTAAATCTAAGAGAACGGCTTTAATACGTCCGTCATCTTCATGCTCTCTTATAATTTTTAATGCTTCTTGACCATCAGTTGCAAATGCTAGCTCATAATCAGCATCAAATATTTTCTTTACAAAAATTCTTATTACCTCAGAGTCATCTGCCACTAAAATAATATCCTCACTTAAAGTATCCGGTTCTTCCACTTCTGGTGCTTCATAATTTTCGTATAAATTTTCAGTATCATGTTCATCTCTTAAATACTCATTTACAACAGCTTTTACCTTGCTTGCTTCATCTACTAATGCTTGGTAATTTTCTTTTACATATGCAAGATCACTTGCTTTACTTTTCATTTCATGTTCATAAGCAATACTTGCTAGCTTGATGAAACCAAAATATTTACAATCGCTTTTTAGTGAGTGAACATATATTGCATAGTTTGGCATGTCTTCATCTTTATAGTATTTATCTATTTGATTTAACTTGCCATCAATACTTTTGTTAAATTCTTTAATTGTTTCGTTATATGTTTCAACATCTCCAAATAACTCTAGACATTTATTAACGTCTACATTGTTTTCTTTTAAGTAATTAATATCTTTCATTTTATTCACCGTACCCTATTTATGTTTTATCATAATATGTTTATTTATTCAATAAAGTTTCAAATATTTCTTCTAAATCTTCTTTTTTAAATGGTTTAGATAAATAACCAGAGAATTTGTGTTCTTTTATTTTTTCTTCAACCTCGTCTTTACTTGATGCTGTCATCATTACTACTGGTGTATTAAAGCCCTCAAGAGTTTTTAAATTATCTAATGTTTGACAACCATTTAATTCTGGCATCATATCATCTAATAAGATTAAATCAAAATTATCTTCAATTACCTTTTCTATACACTCAGAGCCACTCGTTGCTGTTGTTATATCCAAGTTATATTTCTTAAGTAATGTTTGTGCTACCTTAATATTAAGTTCGTTATCATCAACTAAAAGTACTTTTTTGTTTACGATATCTAAATCTTGTATTGAATTAATGATTATAGTTTTTTCTAAATCTATTTCATTTTCTAATACTGAAGTTATTGCTTTAGAACTTGATGTATTTATTTCTTTTGTGTTTGTATTATGAATATGCTCTTTAATAACTCTTTCTAATTCTTTCTTTTCAATTGGTTTTGATAAATAATCATCAAAACCAGCAGCTAGATATTCATCTTTCATACCAGTTATCGCATTGGCTGTAAGCACTATTACTGGTGTTTTAAAATTAGGATTTTCTTTTAGTTTTTTTACTGCTTGTTTACCAGTCATTTTTGGCATCATATCATCCATTAATATAATGTCATATTGTTCTCCATTGTTTATTTTAGCTATACAAACTATTGCACTAGTACAAGATTCAATATTAAAATTATATTTTTTTAGCAATATGGATGCTACTTTTATATTAAGTTCATTGTCATCTACAATAAGTAGTTTAGCACCATTAGCATCAACTATTTTACTTTCAGATTTTGCTTCTAATTTAGTAATTGGTTTTTCTACTGCTATTATTCTTTGATCAATAGATACTGTAAATTTAGAACCTTTACCATATACTGATTGAACTATTATTTTACCATTCATTAACTCAACAAGTTTTTTAGTTATGGCAAGACCTAGACCAGTTCCTTCTATTGTAATTTCTTTTTCAACATTAAGTCTTTCGAATTTAGTAAATAGTTTATTAAGACTTTCTTCTTTCATACCTATTCCACTATCTTCTACTGAAACTATTAAACGACATACATTATCTTTTATAACAGTTGATACTGTAAAATCAATAAATCCTT
Organism: uncultured Muribaculaceae bacterium; assembly: GCA_964545885.1. Taxonomy (GTDB): domain Bacteria; phylum Bacillota_I; class Bacilli_A; order RF39; family UBA660; genus Coprovivens. The sequence goes on from CAZJHG010000002.1 coordinate 25,596, forward strand.
CTTTAGTATATTTAACAGCGTTAGTTAAAATATTTAAAATTATTTGTTTTAATCTTAGATTATCTCCATAAAGAATACTTGGTAATGCTTTATCAATGTTTACTCTAAATTCTAAGTCTTTATCACCTATTCTAGCTTTAGTTAATGCTACTAGTTCATCAAACATACTATGAACATCGTATTCTTTATTAATTATTTCTAGTTTATTAGCTTCTATTTTAGATATATCAAGTATTCCATTTACTATTTCTAGTAGATTGTTTGAAGCTATTATAATATCTTCTACTTTATATTTAGATTCTTCTGGTATATTGTCTTCTTTTAGACTTTCTGAGAAACCTACTATAGCATTAAGTGGTGTTCTTATTTCATGAGACATGTTTGATAAGAATTCTGATTTGGCGTTGTTTGCTTTTTCGGCGGCTTCTTTGGCTAGGGAGACTTGTTCTAGCATTTGGACGTCTGGATTTTCGATGGTGAAGTACATAAAAAATACTGTGAATGCATAAAGAAAATTATTTAATAAAATATCAGGTCTATTCTTTTGAATAAGGCTACTAACCACAAGTGAGAAAACAAGAAAAACAATTGGTAAATATTTTTCTTTTTTTATGTTTTTTCTATCTTTTATCATTACTATAAGGGAAATTATCACTATGATGCTTGAAAGCATATAAACGAAATTAACAGCCGCTCCATAAGAATATGCTTTATTGTTTAGATTATAAAATTCAATTGGTAAAAACATTAAAATGCTAACTGACATTAATAAAATAATTATAAAACTTGTTTTAAATTGTTTTTTACTTATTAAATTTTTAGAAGAAATGCTTAATATGTATAAAAAGATTATTGCGAGCCACACTATAACACTTACTAAATTTAATTTTAGTGAAAAATTAACAAACGTGTCACCTATGTACTTTATTTGAAAAGGTATTGCTAATTCTGTTAAAATACATATGTTAGTTACCAAAATTAATATGCCATAAATGGACATTTCGATTGATTTTATTTTCTTCTTTGAAAAAAAAATAAATGATAAAAATAATGTATATATTAAACCTGCGACTGATAAATATATTGTCATTGTATCACCTCTATTTTATTTATTATAACACACTCAAAACAAAACAGATTCTAAAAATATCAATTTGTATTATTATTCAATTGAAAAAGTAAATTTCACTAAATGATATAAAAATGAAATTAAGTCTTGCAAGATATAATAGTCAAAAATCGTTGAAAAGACAAATTAAGTGAGCACGTCTAGATTTTTGACAAAGTAATTCTATTATAATTGTTTGAAGAAAAATTCTGGCAATTGTTATAATAGATATTTTGATTTATCAAAGATAATTAAAATTGAAAATAATTAAGAGTATACAAGAAAATTTATTCCTAAAAGTAATTCTTTTAATAATTTAATGATAAATCATATTAACTCAGTAAAAAGAGTTTCTTTAGATGGCGATAGTCTAATATTCTCAATGAATGAATTTTTACCGAAAAAATAGAAAATATTTTGATATTAAAGAAATTGAACAAAAAATATTATGTTAAAAGATAAATTATTTGATTATAAAAAGAAAAAAATAGTTTCTGACAAAACTATTTTAACTCGATACACAAATAATATATCATTGTTATAATAAACTAAAATTTAATTTTGCGGTTGAACTTTGTAATTATTATATTTACTATTTAGTTTATGATACAACAAAAAGGAGCTGAAAAATTATTTATATTTTTTGTGAATTGTATTTTCAACATACTCTTCTGCTGATAATTCTAATTCTTTAAATTTTTTCTTAGTATTATGATATGGTATTTTGTCAATTTGAACTATGTAGTATGGCAATTCGTAATCCGGTAGAAGTTCATAACATTTTTCTTCGACTTTTTTCTTTATTTCTTCGAAGTTATCTTTATATTCTCCGTGTAATTCTATATATGCTAATGGTACTTGGGAATTTTCTATTTCTAAATCTCTGACTCCAACTACGCAACAATCTTTTACTTCTTCTATCTGCATTATAGCATTTTCGATTGTCTCTGGAGCAATTTTAAATGCTTCTCTCTTAATAAGTCTCTTAGCTCTGCCAGTTATGTATACAAATCCTTCTGAATCTATATAGCCTAAATCTCCAGTATGAATCCATATTTTTCCGTCTTTATCAATCTTTTTGATTCTTTTTGTTTCACTTTCATTATTTAAATATTCTTGAAATATGCTATCAGAATGAATACAAATTTCCCCCTCTTCACCTATTCGAAGTGGAAGTTGAGTTTCTAAATCTATGCTTTTAACTTCTATTCCTTTTAATGGATATCCGATGGATGATGGACGGCTTGAATATAGTGGATTTATAATGGCTGCACCAGCTAATTCATTGTTACCATAACAATTTACGATTGGAGTATTAAAAATATGTTGCATTTTTAATAATTCATCCGCATTTATTTTATCGCCGCCTGAAGCAAATCCATGAACTTTTTCTAGCTTTTTAAAAATTATATTTAATTCTTTTAATAATTTTTTTAATTCTTTTTTTGATTGAATAGTATCATTTTTTGAAATTTCATCTATTTGCGTCTGCAACTCTACTATTTTATTATACATATATCTAAAGTGTAGCGGGGCGGCTGCAGCTATATTATATTTTCCTAAATCGTCATATAATATAGTTTCTGAAACATAGGGGGTCATTACTGCGTTCATACTATGACCAAGAGATAAATAAATTGCACCACATAATCCGTATATTATAAATGGAGGGATTGCGTTATAAAACGCTTGACCCGCTATTAAAGGCAAATCAGTATAAGATTCTTTCTGTATTGTTGAATTAAAGTTATAGTCAGTATGAACAATTGATTTTGCAATTCCTGTACTACCACTTGATTGTACTATTATTGATGGTTTATCTTTAATAAATGTTACTGCCGGCACATCGCTTATTATAGCACCAGTTTTAAGAAAATCTTCGTATTTTATAAAAAGCTTGTTCTCTGATAGACTAATAGTTTTTCCTTCTCTTTTATCTTTTATATTAGCTAATATTTGAATGACTGGATTCAAATAATTTTTCGGTGATGCAACGATTATCTTTTCTAGATTTGTTTCTGAAGCTATATTCTGAACTTTGTCAGCAATTCCATCGAAAATCACTAAAATTTTGCAATTACTCTCATTTATATTTTTTATAAAATCCTTTTCTTTGATTCTTAAATCAATCCATTTTGATATTGCACCTATTTTATTCAATGCAAGTAAATTTTCTTGAACTATCGGCATATTTATTGTTGCTATCGCTACTACATCGCCCTCTTTTATACCGGCTTTTGAATATGCATCTGCTAATCGATCCACTCTTGTTTGCAGCTCGCCATATGTGATTTTTGTGTCAAAGAATGTTATGGCAGTACCATTTTTGTTATTAGCATTCATTTCTTTCACGGTTTCATATAATGTTTTGTTTAAATCAAATTTTCTTGTTGGATTTTCTCTATGGTATTTTATATTATCCATTATCATCACTACCCCTGTTAACTAATTTAAGTGTACACTAAACTTGGTATTTTGACAAATTTTGCTCACTTTTTTCGTGTTTATTATAACACTTTCTGTTATAAAATACTTTGATGATACTTATAATATTTTTTTATATTAAAAGCTTTTAATATAAAAAAATAAGGCTTTCACCTTATTTTAGTAGTTTTAAATTACTATTTTCTTGTTCTAGAATAGTTAGTTCTTCTTGATATTGTTTTGTATCTTTCTTAGTATATACTGCTAATGAGAAGTTTAAAGTAGATACTATTGCTGATAATATAGCTAGTACTATCTTAGAATATGATGGTTCTAATGCTAATATAGTAGCTGATATTGTTGAAATTAAGAAACCTAATCCAGTTACTTGAGTCATATTTGTTCTAATTTTATTTCTTTCTATGATATCTTTTAAATCATTTATTCTTTTCTTTAATAGACTGGTAGAATCTAGGTCTTTTTCTTCTTGTAATTGAGATTTTTCTTTTTGATATTGTTTCATTAATTTTATATTTCCTACTGTACATGATGCTAGAGCAATGGCTGTACCTGTATTTTGTAATCCAATTAGTTCATTACCTAGTATGAAGTTTCCTACTGCTACTAAGGCTGAAAGTGATGCAACAGAACCCGATGCTATTGCTAAGGCTTTATTACTTTGGATTATTTGATTAAGTGTTTTTTCTCGAAGTTCTATTAAATTATCTTTATTTTCTATTTTTATTTCGCTTTCCATATAAATCTCTCTTTCTGATTGCATATAATATATCTTTTCTTTTATTAAAGCAAGTTTTTCTTATCATAGAAAAAAGGATTTTACTCCTTTTCTATGATAGATATTGCTACTTTTATACCGTCTATTGCTGCAGATGTAATGCCTCCGGCATATCCTGCTCCTTCTCCACATGGATATATTCCTTCGATATTGGACATTAGTTTTTCATTACGTGGTAATGTTACAGGAGATGATGATCTGGTTTCTACTCCGGTAAGAATTGCATCTGGATTAGCGAATCCTTTTATTTTAGTATCAAAATATAAAATACCTTCTTTTAAAGTTTGAGATACGAAGTTAGGTAGGATATCCTGAAGGTTACATAAGGTGTAACCTGGTTTATATGATGGAGTTATACTTCCGATATGAGTAGATTTTTGATTATTTAGAAAGTCTTCGAGACGTTGGACCGGAGCATTGTAGTTACTACCAGCTAGTTGGTAAGCTTTATGTTCAAGTTCTTCTTGGAATTTTATTCCTGCTAGTTGGTCTGTTCCTTCGAAGTCGGTTGTTTGGATATTAACTAGTAATGCACTATTAGCGTTTTCTTTATCTCTTTTAAATGTAGACATACCATTTGTAACAATTGATTCTGGTTCGCTAGATGATGCTATTACTTCTCCTCCAGGACACATACAGAATGTATAACAGCTACGTTGTTTTCCGTGATAAGCTAGTTTGTATTCAGCACTTGGTAAGTTTAATTTAGTGATGTTACCGTATTGGGAATTGTTTATCATAGATTGTTTGTGTTCGATACGGACTCCAACTGAGAAGTTTTTTCTTATCATATTGAGGTTGTTATTTTTTAGCATATATAGGGTGTCTCTAGAACTATGTCCTATTGCTAGTACTAGGGTGTCTGTTATGAATTCTTTATCTTCACATATTACTTTTATTTCTTGGTTATTTTTTTCAAAATTAATAAATTTAGTATTGAAATAGTATTCTCCTCCGTTACTAGTTATATATTCTCTGATGTTTTTTAAGATGTTTACTAGGTTGTCTGTTCCTATATGAGGATGGCTTAGGTAGGTAATTTCTTTTGGGGCACCAAATTTATAGAAGTAATCTAGGACTAGTTTGATATATGGAGAAGATATTCCTGTAGTTAGTTTGCCGTCACTGAAGGTTCCTGCTCCTCCTTCACCGAATTGAACGTTGCACTTTGTATTTATTTTAGCTTTGGTTTTGTATTCTTCTACTATGCCTATTCTATCTTCGACGCATGCTCCTTGTTCTATTATAATTGGAGTGTATCCGTTATCAATTAGAGTTAAAGCACAAAATAGTCCGGCTGGACCAGCACCTATTATGATAGGATGATAGTTTGAATTACGATTATGTCTTATTATAGGCAGTTGTTTTTCTTCTATTTTTTTGATGTTTGGATATTTAGATTCTTTTGATACTTTGATGTTTACTGCATAGTTATAATGAACGTTTGATTTGTCTCTAGCATCAATAGATTTTTTTATTATAGAAAACTCTATTATATCTTGTTTATCTATTTTATATTTTTTAGATATTTTATTTAGAAGTTCTGCTTCTGTTAAATCTTCATATATTTTTATATTGTCTATTCTTAACATAGTTATCACCACATATATATTTTATCATATTATTTTTATTTCTTTATTAATTTAGTTGTGTTATAATGTATTTATGAATTGATACATAGAGATAGTATCTTTTCTGTGGTTTTTTTGATTTAAGTATTTCTACTTAAATCTTTTTTTATACTACTTAAATAATAGTATAAATATTATAGCTATTAATAGAAATATTACTGTGAAGCAATGATTTACTAATTTAGTCATAATATCACCTACAATTCTATGTAAACCTCTCCCCCCGATTGTTAGTTACTAGAATTACAGAAAAGATACTTGGTCTTATGTATCACATAGAAATTATCATATATGGTTTTATTTGTAAAATTATTTGTTTTGGATTTTTATGTGTCTTTTTGATACTAAAACTATTTTTTGTTAATTAATTTTTTGTTATCTGTATCAAAATACTGAGTTTCATTTAGTTAGAGTTTTAAAATATTTTTTTCAAATTATTGTTTTTAGTTCTTTTTTTAATCAAAAAAGAAGTTTTTACACTTCTTTATTTTCAACTATTGTACCAATGTTTTGTCCTTCAACAACTTTGGTTAAGTTACCATGTTTATTTATATCAAATACTATTATAGGAATATTGTTATCCATACATAGGGATGTTGCTGTTGTATCCATAACGTTTAGTTTTTTATTTAGAACGTCCATGTAGGTTATTTCACTTATTTTTTCAGCATCGTCGTATTTTTTAGGGTCTTTTGTGTATATACCATTTACGTTGGTTGCTTTTAGTAGAGCATCAGCTCCTATTTCTGCTGCTCTTAGAGCTGCTGCTGTATCTGTTGAGAAGAATGGTGAACCTGTTCCGCATCCAAATACAACTACTCTTTTATTACTTAGATGTTTTAGAGCTCTATCTTTGATAAAATATTCGGCTATTTGACGCATTTCTACTCCGGTTTGGACTCTAACATCTTGACCTAGTTGTTTAAATGCATCACCGATTGCTAAGGCATTCATTGTAGTACCTAACATTCCGATATAATCTGATGTACATCTATCCATTTGTTGGTTGCTTCGTCCTCGCCAGAAGTTTCCTCCACCAACGACAATAGCTACTTCAACACCTTTTTTGGCAACTTCTGTTATTTCGCGGCATGTTTCAAGGACTTTTTCAAAGTCGATTCCTGTTCCTTTGGAACCGGCTAACGATTCTCCACTAAGTTTTAATAATATTCTTTTGTATTTCATTTTTTCCTCCTAAAAAAAGACTTATTACCCTAATAAGTAATAAGTCTTAGTAAAAGAGATAATTATATTAGAAAGTTTTTTCTTCATAATTATCCCTCCTATTAGTATCATACTATAATATTTAGACGTTTTCAATTATTTAGTTAATTTTTTATTTTGAACTGGTCTTAAAGACATTTCACTACTAGTAGCTTTTTCAATAGATGCTTCGTCATAACCTAATGATCTTAGCATATCTTTTTCTTCTTCAGTAATAATTGATATTTGTTCTGGATAAGAAGATACAAATTCATATTTATCTTCTAGTATATCTTTGTATGTATTAATAGCTGTTGTTAATTCTTCTTTTATATCAGAATTAGGAAATGATAACCATACTGATTCTTTGGTATCTTTTTCTATACCATTATATGCAAAAGTATTTTCATAATCTGATGAATATCCTGCTATATTATATAATGCTGTATAATAGTGATAATCTAAAGTTTTACATTGATTTATAATATCTGATATAGAATCTCCTGTTATTTTTATTATTTGTGTTTTTCCTTCAATTTCTAATAATACATAAAAATCATTATTGTTTATTATACCTTTAGAACTATAAGTCATTTTATAGCCTTCACTTTGTTTTATATCAAATACTACATTAGAAATTTTTGCTTTTAAAAAGTTTGACATAGCACCACAAGAAAATGTAATGTATGCATCTATTGCTGGCTTGTTAGTTAAGTTTTCTTCACAGAATTCAACATCATTAAATTCATAATCCTCAGTTGCGGCTTTATAATCTTTATACATTTTTGCAATATCTAAGTTAAGTACTTCGTTTTTAGTTGTATTAGTGTAAATTACTGGATCAAAGAAATAATTGTTTAAAACGTTAGATAATTCGATAGCTTTACTTATATCACTTATGTTAAGTGTATTTATGCCGGTTTTATCAAAACCATAGAATTTCTTATAAATATCAAGATAATCTTTTATTTTTACTCTTGTTTGGTCTTCTTGGACTTGTTCTTCTCCTAATATATTTTCGGCTGGGACTGATGCATATACAACGGAAGTAGTAGCACCTAATAACATACCAATTATACCAGTTGTAATTATAGCTTTTTTGGCACCGCTTTTAATGTTATCTGTAGTTAAAAGACTTTTAAAAATATTTGTTTTCATAATACGTCTCCTTTTTATAAGGTTGATTCTAGCACTTGTGATATTGGTTGTCAATTTTAACATAATAAAAGATAGTATTTTATTTCTACTATCTATATTAATTCTTTTAAATTATGGATAATTTCTTCTTGTCTTAATGAATCAGCGCTTTCTAGCTCTTTATATAGTTCTACTACTTTTTGATAATTTTTATTATTGATTGGATTTTGTTCCATTATTTCTACTATTGTATGAGCTTTTCTTATTATAAAAGTTCTTTCATCTAAAGGATTTTTATTATCAGTTACTTCTAATATCTGTTCTTCTTTTTCATTACTTTTTCTTGGCTCTTTAGGATTTTTGATATTAGATATAATACTTAGAAATTCACCTATAGTAAATTCACATTCAAAAGAATCATTAATATTTGATTTTTTGAATTTAAGGAGAACATCTTTAATAGTTAAATCATTTATAATTATTTCAAAATTTAAATTTGTTAATGAAGTTTCTAAACTATTATAGATAAGATAGTTTATATATGAATTAAATGATTTTTCTCCTTTATCAAGAGATTTTTTTATATTTTGGCTTGTTTCTGAAGTTAATTTATTTAGTTTACCATATTTTTTATTATTTAACTTATTTACTACTCTTATATCATATTGACCATTATTATAATCAAGATTTAATATAAATGTTCCTTTATCAAATAATAAGGCTTTTTTATTAATATTTTTATAGTTATATATTAATATATGTAGTAATGATAATATTGAAGTACTTAGAGTGTTTTTAGTTTTTTTATGTTGACCTTTTATAATAATATTATCTATTGTTTTTAAAATTTCTAAGTATTGTTTGTTTTCTTCTGAACGATTTAGATGGTAAGTATGGAATAATTCTAGTACTTTGTCTAAAGATATTATACAAATGAAATCTATTATATTATTAGTCTTATTATATAAAAGGACTTGATTACGTGGTAATGGTCTGTATGAAGATGATATAAGGCTTTTAATTATTAATTCTTTTAATTTTGTTTCTTCTATACTACGATTTCTTTTAGTAGAATCTATATATTCTTCTGATATTAAAATAACCTTAATAAAATTAGTTATTTCTTTTAACTTTGGTTTAGATGTTAAAATATACTCAATTCTTTCTTGAATAATATTTAATTCTTCTTCTATTTCATAATCTTCATCCTCTAATGAAGCAAGAAAACTATTTAAAATAAAATCTAAATCATTATGTTGAATTGATGTTTTATTCGTATCAGTTTTTACTTCTTTTGTATCTAATACATTTTTAGGTTTAATGGTTGTACCTTTTATTTTATTTATAATAGTTGCATATACTACTAATAAAGATAAGGTAATCTGTTGACGATTATGTAAAACAACATTAAAATTTCTATGAACATTTCTTAGGATTTCTTGAGTATATTCTAAATCTTCTTTAGTAGTTAACTGCGTTGTAATTTCATCAATTAAATAGCCAGCTAAATTTTGATAATAGTTTGACATACTAGGAATATCAATATATGCTACTTTTCTTTTAGCTTTTTCTAACGATTCCACTTTATCTAATAGACCTTGTTTTAAATCAGGTATCATTTTGGCTAATTCATTATTTTTAGATAAAATATCTAGAAATGATTCGTAATTAAGAGTATTAAAATCAATTATTTCTTCCTTTATTGTTTCTGCATGATTAGCATCGTTTTTTGTTTTTAATATAACATATTTATATCGATCTATTTTTTTAAAATACATTGAATATGAATGGAATACCTTTTCATCATCTTTATTTAAAAGATATGTGTGAACATAATACAATTTAGGTTCTTTTTCTTTTTTTAATTCAAATAAGACACATAGTTCATGTTTTCTTGATTTAATACGTTGTCCTAACATTGAATATTGAGGATAAAAGTAAATATTATTTACTAAGTCTCCCTTTTGAATTAATGTACAGTCATTGATATTTGATACTTTTATACTGCTCATAGAATATCCCCTTCCGATTATAGTTATTATATCATAATTTATTTAAGAAAAAAACGGGATTTAAATCCCGTTATTATTTTTTTAAGTTTTCTTTAGCTACTGTTAACATTAATTTAATTCTATTAACTTGATTAGTATGAGATGCACCCGGATCATAGTCAATAGCAATTATATTGGCATCTTTATAAATACTTCTTATTTTTTTGATTACAGATTTACCTACAATATGATTAGGTAGACATGCAAATGGTTGAACACATACGACGTTATTTATTCCATCTTTTATAAGTTCGACCATCTCAGCAGTTAAGAACCAGCCTTCACCAGTTTGATTTCCAGTAGATAAGATTCCATTAACATTTTCTGCTAATTCATAAATATTACATGTATTACGATATCTTGTATCCTTTAATAGTTCTCTTACTGTTTTTTCATAATAATCAATAATATGAAGAACAATATTGCTTCCTATACTTAGAGCTTTACCTTTTTTTAGAAGTTTTTCTTTTACTATTCCATTATAAGCACAATATTTAACAAAGCCCATAAGTTCTGGAACAAAGACTTCAGCGCCTTCGGCTTCTAGTTTGCCAACTAGATTATCATTACCAAAAGTATGATATTTTATTAAGATTTCACCTACTATTCCTACTTTAGGAAGAGTTTTCTTTTTTATTTTTACTTTATTAAAATCATTAATTATCTTTTTAGTATTTTCTTTAAATTCTTTCATGTTACCTTTAGCAACTAGTTTGTAACATTTCTTTTGCCACTTAGCATATAGCTTATCTGTTTCATCTTTTGTTACTTCGTATGGTCTAGTAGCTAGGGATAATTTCATTAGTAAGTCTCCATAAATGACTGCTTGAAGGGCTTTGTTTATGAAACTTGGTGTTAGTTTAAAAGCTTGTTCTTTTTCAAGACCTGATGCGTTTAGGGATATTATTGGTATTTGTTCTAAGCCGGCATCTTTTAAAGCTTTTCTTATTAGTCCAATGTAGTTTGTAGCTCGACAGCCACCACCTGTTTGAGTAATAATAACACTTGTATTATTTAAATCATATTCACCACTTAATAAAGCACTTACTAGTTGTCCTATTACTATTATAGCTGGATAACAAGCATCGTTATTTACGTATTTTAAACCTGTTTCTACAGTATTATCATTAGTTTCTTTTAAGTATACAGCGTTATATCCTTCACTCTTTAGAACACTTTCAAATAAAGGCATATGGCTTGGTGACATATCTGGGAATAATATTGTATGTTGTTTATTTGACTCTTTAAAATAATTCTTTTGATAATTGTATGTTTTATAATTTATTTCTTCGTTTCTTTTATTCATTGAAGCTATTAAAGAACGAATTCTTATTTTGGCAGCTCCTAAATTATTAATTTCATCTATTTTAATGGTTGTATATAACTTGTTATTTCTTTTTAGAATTTCTTCTGTTTGATCTGTTACAATTGCATCTAGACCACAACCAAACGAGTTTAGATTAACTAGTTCAAGATTTTTATAACGTGATACAACGTCTGCAGCATTATAGACACGACTATGATATGACCATTGATCAACTACTCTAAGTTTTGATTCTATTTGACTTAAATGACATATTGAATCTTCAGTAAGAACTGCTAGTCCTAAAGAATTAATCATTGTATCTATTCCGTGATTTACTTCTTTATCTAAATGATAAGGTCTTCCGGCTAAGACAATTGCCTTTTCATTATGTTCTTCAATGTATGATAGGAATTCTTCTCCTTTTTTACGGACTTCTTCTTTAAAGGAACGTTGTTCTTCAAAAGCTGCTGTTATAGCTTCAGAAAGCTCTTTTTTAGTAAAGTTATACTCTTTAAATTCATCTAATTCTAATATTCTTTTTAATAAAGCTTTTTCTTCTAAAGGTAAGAAATGATTTATATATTTGATTTTTCTTTCTTCTAATGTTTCAACGTTTAATTTAATTGCTTCTGAGTAGCTTTGAACTATTGGACAGTTAAAGTGATTGTCAGCATTTTTGAATTCCAAATTTTCATACATTATACATGGATAGAATATTGTATTTACGCCTTTTTTTAGTAAGTTCATTATATGACCATGGACTAGTTTTGCTGGATAACAAGCTGATTCTGATGGCATTGATTCAATACCTGTTTCGTACATTGCACGATTTGAGTGATCTGATATTACAACTTTGAATCCTAACTTGGTGAAGAATGTAAACCATAATGGATAGTTTTCGTACATATTAAGAACTCTTGGAATACCGATTTCACCACGTGGAGCGTTTTCAAGTGGTTCATAGTCGAATAGTCGGTCATATTTCCATGAGTACATATTTGGTAAATGACTTTGAGAACCATTGTTACCGCTACCTCTTTCACATCGATTTCCTGATATGAAACTTTTTTTGTTGAATAAGTTTATTGTTAAAGCACAATGATTTTCGCAACCTTGACATCTTGAATGAGTAGTTTTTATTTTTAGATTTTCAATTTCTTCTTTAGTAAGAATGCCACTTTTTATATCTTGGTCTTCGTATTGTTTGAAGTTATTTAAAGCGATAAGAGCTACTCCATATGCTCCCATTAAACCAGCTATGTCTGGACGTATTACTTCTTTTTTAGTTATTATTTCAAATGCTCTTAGAATAGCATCATTTAAGAATGTTCCACCTTGTACTACTATTTTGTTTCCTAGTGACTCAAGGTCTCTTATTTTCATTACTTTTTGAATGGCGTTTCTTATTACTGAGTATGAAAGACCGGCGAAGATGTCGCAAGATGGTCTTCCTTCTTTTTGAGTTTGTTTTATTTTGGAGTTCATAAATACGGTACAACGAGACCCTAAGTCGATTGGTGCTTGAGATGTAACTGCTTCTTTAACAAAGTCTTCTATTGTAATGTTCATTGATTTGGCTAGTGTTTCAATGAATGAACCACATCCTGAGGAACAAGCTTCATTTAACATGATACTATCTACTGCACCATCTTTTATCTTGATATATTTCATATCTTGGCCACCGATATCGATAATACTTTCTACTCCTGGTAGGAAGTAGTTTGCCGCTTCGTAGTGGGCCATTGTTTCTATTTCACTTATATCAAGATTGAATGCTGTTTTTATTAGTAATTCTCCATAACCAGTTGAACCGGCACTTCTTATTACAGTATTTTTAGGTAGTACTTTATATAAATCTAATAACATCGATTTTATTGTATCTACCGGAGTTCCTTTATTGCTACGATAGTTTTCATATAGAAGATTGCCTTCATAATCGATTGCTACTACTTTGGCGGTTGTAGAACCAGCGTCTATTCCAATGAAAACATCTCCTTGGTATTTAGTAATGTCTTTTCTAGTTACTTTATCTTTATTATGACGAGTTAAGAATCTTTTGTAAGCTGTTTCATTTTTAAATAATGGTTCTAAATTTGATGAATCTGATTCTTTGAAGTAACTTAGTCTCTTTAGTAAAACTTGAATTTCTTCGTTAGTAAATGTTTTATCATTCTCATTACCTAGTATTGCTCCGATACAAACAAATAAACGTGCGTCGTCTGGAGTGATTATTTCATTTTCTTTTAGGTCTAGTGTTTTTATAAATCTGTCTTTTAACATAGATAGATAGTTTAATGGACCACCTAAGAATATAACATTACCTTTAATAGGTTTTCCGCATGCTAAACCACTTATTGTTTGGTTTACAACAGCTTGCATTATAGATAAAGCTATGTCTTCTTTCTTAGCTCCCTCGTTTAATAATGGTTGAACGTCTGTTTTAGCAAATACTCCACAACGTGATGCTATTGGATAAATAGTTTTTCCTTTTGTAGCAAGTTCGTTTAAGCCTTCGGTTGTTGTATTAAGTAGTACGGCCATTTGATCTAAGAATGCTCCTGTACCTCCTGCACAAGTTCCGTTCATTCTTTGTTCAATTGTTTGATCAAAGTAGATTATTTTAGCATCTTCGCCACCTAGTTCAATGGCAACATCTACTGATGGAGCATATTCTTTAATAGAATTTTTACAAGCTATAACTTCTTGAATAAAAGCTATATCTAAGTATTTAGCTAAAGCTAAGGCTCCACTACCTGTTGCTACTATGGTGAATTTTTTATTAGGAAATTTTTCTAATACTTCATTAAATAAGTCTTTTATAGTTTTTTTTGTATCAGAAAAATGTCTTCTGTATTCACTATATAATATTTCTTTTTTATTATTCATTACAACCATTTTTACAGTTGTTGAACCTACATCTATACCTATGTTTAATACTTTACTTCTCATAATAAACACCTCGATTTTTAGTTTATCATTTTAAAAAAATATTCTCAAGGAATTGGTTTTATTCTTAATAATTCTTAATATAATAATAGAAGACTATGGCTAGTCTTCTAAGTCTTTTAAAGTAATATTCCAACTTTTTAATACTGAATAAATTTTTTCGACTGGTACTCCTAAAATATTATAGTAACTTCCTTCTATTTTGTTTATGAAGTTGGAACAAATTGTTTCAACAATAAATCCTGAGGCATATAAAGCGTCTTGTTCATTTTCTATGTAATAATCTATTTCTTCTTCAGTTATTTCATTAAAAGATATTAATGTTTCTTGATAATCGGTTATTACTTCGTTTGTTTTCTTATTTATAAGAGTGTAACCTGTTATTACTTTAGTTATATTATTTGAAGCGTTTCTTAAATTTTCTTTTACTTCGACAATAGATGATGGCTTTTCAATTATTTTATTATTTATTAAAACTATTGTATCTAGACCGATTATTATTTGGTTTTCTTTTTTATTATCGTTTATGCTTTGAGCTTTTGTTAGCGATTGTTTTTTGACATAATCATAAGGGTTTCCTTCGTGAATATGAGTTTCTGTACCTTTTTTTGATGTGTGTTTTAATCCGACTTTATTTAGAATTTCTTTTTTGAATTTTGATTCACTTGCTAGAATAAGTTTCATATAGTTCCTCCTTTTTATTATTATAATATAAGAAAAAAAGACTTGAAAGTCTTTTTAGAAACGGCCACCTCC
Organism: uncultured Muribaculaceae bacterium; assembly: GCA_964545885.1. Classification (GTDB taxonomy): domain Bacteria; phylum Bacillota_I; class Bacilli_A; order RF39; family UBA660; genus Coprovivens. The sequence continues at coordinate 40,954 of CAZJHG010000002.1, forward strand.
GCCTCCGCCACCAAAGGAACCACCACCGGATGAGAATCCGCCTCCGCCTCCGCCACCGGATGACCAAGAGCCACTACTTCCTGATGAAGATGATCCAGATGAACTAGCGGCTTGTGATGATACTGCTCTATTATGAGCATCTCTAACGCTACGATTAATACCAGTACTTATATCATTAAATATATAATAATCTGACATGTCAAAGTCTGTTTCTGATAAATTAAGTTCTTGAACTTTTAATTTTAGTGCTTTTTCTACTTTATCGGCACATCCTAAGACAGTAGCATAAACTAGGTATTCTTTCCATAGTTTGACTTCTCCTACTTCTTTGATATCCATTTTACCAAAGTCGCATAAGAAACGTTTAAATGCTTTCCAACGCGAGAATTCGTAAGCTCCATCTTCTGTACGTTTTTGACAATTAGATACATATATTAAAGATATTATTGCTAGAATAATACAGATAATTGGTAGTGTGTAAGGACTACTTATAAAGTGATATGTTGCAAGTACATAAAACATGCTTAATAGTGATAAAACTAATAAGGTAATTAATATAATAATTGAAACTTTTTTACTAACACTTTTCTTGACGTTTATTTCTGATGACGTAGTGTTATTTTTATTTATATTTAAAATTATGAATAATCCAGGTATTAGAAAGACTATCGATTGTATACATATGATTGCCATAATAATTTGAATTATTGTTAAAATTGAATATGAGTTCTTTTTATTCTTTTTATACATAGCAAGTTCATCATCGATGTAAATATTTTCATCTAATGCTTCTTCTATACAATATTTTTTGGCATTATCCCATCTTGTTAAGAATGAACGATATGATGATGAAGCTTTTTTCTTTAGTTCACTTAATTTTATAGAACTCGAATTATTTGTAGCGAGTTTGATTAATGCTTCTTCTTTAGCTGATAATGCCTTTTTGTACTTAGTATTTTTAGATAATATGTAATCATCTTTTTTATTAGTAGTTGTCTTTTCACAAGTCATTATACCTTTGTTAATTAATTCTAGTATTTCGGCTGAAATAGCTTCGTTAGTAATTTTTCGTTTGAAAAGATAACTTACAGTAGATGGTGAGTAGTTGTTTGGTTTTTCTCTTAAATAGTCTTCTTTGAAACTTGATTTGTGTTCACGGTCATGGTAATAGTAAATGTAAGCAACAACGCAGATAATCACTAATATTGTTCCATAGCAATATAATTTATATTTTTTATAATCCTTTTTCTCTTCTTGAATGATGTTATCTTTTACAATGTCTAATCGCTCAGTTAGTTCTTTTTTTAATTCTTCATTTTGAAGAATAGAAACACTTTCAATAGCCCATTCATAATTGTAGTATTGAGAATACGTTTCGGCATTTTTAACGCTTTCCTTAGCTGTTGTTTCTTCTTTGTTTGTAACTAGAAGGTTTAGTTCTTCTAACATTCTTGTATATTCGGCTTTAACATCTTCATCTAAAATATTTTTTACTATCGATGCAGAGCTTTCATAGCAGTATCTATTTAAGTGTTCATAGCAATACTTTATTTCACTTAAAGCTTCTTCTTGCCTTTTAGCATCTTGTTGTTTTCTTTCATAGTTGGCTTGGTTGGCAGCATTTTCTTCATAAGCTAAGATTTTGGTTAAAGCTGAGACGTTTGTTTTTTTTGTTGATTGGTTAATTATTGCTGTATCAAAAGTTGCTCTTATGTCGATTGCTTTATAGGCTGAAAGACCTGTTACTGAAGCAATTAATTTGGTTTGACTTTCTTTTGTTACGACGCCATTTAATGGACCATGAGCCCACACACGAAATACTGTTTCGTTATTAGGAAAGTTTACTGTTACTCTTAAATTTTCAATAGATTCCCTTAATTGATCACCGAAAATATTCCAACCTATTTCGCCAACATCATTATGAAGAATTGCTAAATTTTTAATAGTATATTCAATATAAAATGCTTTGTTTTCATCTGATGGAAGATATATTAAATAAGAATAACCATCACTTGTAAATGTTTTTTCATATACACCATAATCACCTTTTTTGGCAGATGAAGTTATAGTAAATGTATCACCTTTTACATTTTCAAAATCGAAATTAGAATTAATTGGTACTGCCATTATTTTATTCAAGTCAATATTACTACCATTATGAATTTTACTTCCACCATAATATTCTAATTCTGGAATAAAATCATAAGCACTAGAATTACTATATAGAATAATTTTCTCAAAGCCATTAAACTCACCATTCATATTAAAATATTCTTGGACAAATAAATCCCCATTAGGTTGTAATGTTGCGTTAATAAAATAATTTTCAATACCATAAGCTTCTGCTATAAATGGTAAAAATGTAAATAAAATAAAAATTATTTTTAATAATACTTTTTTCATATAACTCGTCCTCTATTCTCTATATTTATTTTAATATATTTAATTATTAAAAACAATCTTTGTTTTATTTAAACAAAAAAATTGTTGAAGTTAATCAACAATTTTTATTAAGCTAATATTTTCTTTTTTAATACAAGCATTACTATTAATAGTGAAGATGAAATTAATGAAATATATAATGCATTATTATCTATCATTGTATTAGGAGGAAGTTCTGGCTCTACATTACCTGTACCTTCTAAGTCATAATAATATGTTACAATTATTTCACCATCAATATATGTTCCTGTTATGTTACCTTCTACTTTAGCAAGAACATAGTTTTCAACTTCTTTTTCTTCTGTTTGGTAGCTTTCTCCTACTAAACCAGTATAGTTTTCAGAAGAAGCTATTTTGTTACCAAATCTATCAACGTAGTTAGCAATTACTGTTCCTTTTATTTCTAAGTTTGTTTCTGTTTCGTCAGTTGTTTCTGTTGGATCAGTTGTTTCTAATTCTAACTTAGTATTAACTTTGTTAACTACCACTTTTGTATCTGCTGTAATATCTTTGTAATATAGTGATAGATTAATATTAACTTCTATTTCGTTATTCTTATTATTGTAAGTGTTAACGTCATATTCTTTAATCCATGTAATAGTTAAATCTTTAGAGTTATATTTTCCACCATTTAATTCTGATTTTTCTTCATCAATTGGATATGATAATTGGTCAATTATTGTAATAATTGCTTTACCTTCATATTCATTTAATACTGTATTATATTTAATTGTATAATTGAAAGCATCTTTAACATTAGTTACTACTTTATTAGTAGATTCTTTTTTAACAATGTTTTCTTCTATTTCAGCTGGTGTTCTATCATAGTAGTAGATTACTATTGTATCTTCTTCTTTGTACTCACCTGTTTTATTGGATGGAGTTTCACTTAAAGTATAACCATTAAATTGTTTAGCTTCTGTAGTATATGTATATCCTACATAGTCTGTTTTTGTATCTTCTATTTTTAGAACTTTTTCGTTACCATCTTTATCTTTATAAATGTGTTTTACTATTAAATTTCCTTTTATAGAAGCTATTATTTCTTCTTCAGCTTCTTTACCATTACTGTCTTTAGTATCTGTAGATGTTGAGCCTTTTACAGTATTTATTACTTTTTTGTCAGAAGCCATGTTGTTATATTTTACTAAAATATTTTTTGTTACATTTACTGAATATGTTCCGTTTTGGAATGTATTAATACCTTCGATTTTTTCAGTCCATGTAATAGTTTTATTTGTTGCATTATAGATACCACCATCTAATTTAGATGCATTTACATCGATAGCATATGGCAAGTAATCAACAATTGTTACTGTAGCAGAACCTTTATAGTCAGTTATCTTAGTTGTATAAACAATTTGATAATCTACTAAAGTATTTGATGCAGTTATTTCTTCTAATACTGATTTCTTAGTAATAACTTCATCAGTTATTTCGGCTATTTTTCTTGTATATTCATAAATTACTACGATATCTTTTTCTGTATATTTACCAGTTGCGTTGCTTGGAGTTGCAACTAATTCGTATCCTTCAATATCTTTAGCATCTGTAGTATAAGTAACTCCAACTTTATCAGATTGAGTTTTGCTATTAGCTAATTCTTGAGTAGTTCCTTTTAAATAATAGTAAGTTATTACTTTACCTTTGATGTTTACATCTGTAGTATGAGTATCTTCTTTTTCATTATCTGGTGTTTCTTCGATATCATCAGATAATGTTGCTTTTACATGATTAGTGTAATTTTCAGTACTTGCATTTATATCTTTGTAATATACTTCGATTACTTTTGTAATGTTAATTGCTAAATCTTCTTCAGCATCTTCACTTACATAAGAAATAGTCCATGTAATAGTTTTGTTTGTTGCATTATAGATACCACCATCTAATGTAGATTTACTTTCGTCGATAGCATATGGAAGTGTATCTACGATTGTAACTGTGATGTTACCTTTATAATTTTTTACTATTGCATCATATGTAATAGTGTATGTATTTTTATCTGTACTACTTGTTATTTCAGTAGTTCCTGATTTAGTTACTACTGGGTTTGTAGGAGTTGCTCCTAAACGTTTATATACGTATATAACTTCAATTGTTCCTTCTTTATATGTACCATTTTTATTAGAAGGCTCTTCTGTTAATTCGTATCCTGGTATTACTACTTTAGAAGTAGTATATGATTTACCTACTTTGTCTTCTGTTTCTACGTCTGAACTTAGTGTATTACCTGATTCATCAACATGATGAGTTATTACTTTTCCTTTAATATGAACTGGCACGTCTTCGCTATCATTAGAATTTATTGGATCGGTTGTTTCTACTTTGATAGTTCCAGAAACTTTATTAGTTACTTTATCAGCAGTAGCATCTAAGTTTTTGTAAACTACAGTATATTTTAATGATACAGATATTGTTTCAACGTTTGATGATATACCTTCTGGTTTATTAGCATATGTATCTACATTTTTAGTAATTACCCAAGTAATTGTTTTGTTAGTAGCGTTGTATACGCCTTTATAATCACCAGATTGTAATGTGGATTTGCTTTCATCTATTTCATATGGAAGCGTATCAACGATTGTTATAGTAACTGGACCATTATATTCTTTAATAGTAGCTTTATAAGTTACGTTATATGTTACCTTATCAGATGAAGAAGTTATTTCTTCTGTTTCAGATGTCTTACTAATAATTGTGTCAGTTATTTCAGCTTCTACTCTTTCATAATAATATGTAACTGTAGTAGTTCCTTCTTTGTATACACCATTTTTATTAGAAGGTTCGTTACTTAATTTATAACCATCTACTTGAACTGGACTTGTTTCATATGGTGTTCCTATTTTCTTTTCTGTAGCTGGTTGTGTTGCTACTAATTCTTGTTCTTGACCTTGATCATCTATATATTTATGTTCAACTATTAGTTTTCCTGTTATATCAACTGGTGTATCTTCAGTTATTTCTTTATCTTTATCAGATGCTGTATCTACTTTAATATTAGTAATAACTTTGTTACTTATATTTACTTCACTACCAGTGAATTCTGGATAGTTGTAGTATACACTGATGTTCTTTTCTATTGATATAGATTTAGGACCATTTGTATATGTGTCAATATTATCTACTGATATTGTCCATGTAATAGTTTTAGCTTCTTTATTATAGATTCCACCATCTAATATAGATTTGCTTTCATCTATTTCGTAAGGTAGTTCATCTACGATGGTTATTGTAGCTGTACCTTTGTAATCTTTAATAGTTGTTTTATATGTTATTTTATAATCTACTGCATCTTTGGCACTTGTTATTGTATTTGGACCTTTTTTGGTTACTGTTGGGTCTTCTACATCGGCCGGCTTTAATGTGTAGTAGAAAATTATTATATTACTATTAGAGTCTTCAACTAATTTAATTGTTTTTGAAGATTCTGTACCTTCTGCAAGGTTGTAACCTGTTATATTTTTAGCATTTTCTGTAATAGTATCATATACGTATTTGTTATTTACTACTTTAGTATCTGCTAATTCTTTGTTAGTAGTTTTTTCTAAATATTTAACTGTATAGCTAGTAGGATTTTTTACTACTTTTAAACTTATTGTAGAAGTGTTACTTGTTACTGTGTATGTTTCACCATTTATAGTAACTGTACTTACTACATGATATTTAATATCATAAATTTTGCTTTCTGTTCCGGCACAGCCTTCAGTAGCATTATAAGTAAATGTTCCATCTTCATTAACGTTAATTGTTCCACAAGTTGGTTCATTTTCAAGAACTATTTTGTTTGATACTGTTGATTCCATTATTGTATTAGATGGTCTATCTTTATGAACTGTTAAAGAGTCGTTACTTAAAATACTGTCATTAACATCGATTGTTATTTGGCTACCTTCTTTAGCTATGTATTTTTCATTTTCAGTATAGTCATCATCTTTTGTTACCATACTTATTGCAACAACTGGTTGATTGAATTTAAGATCAATTTTTTTATCTGGATAATATGTATTATCTTCTGTTGCTGTTGCTTTTAGTGTTGCTTCAACGTTTGTGTACATTGCTCCATAATGATTTTCGTCTGCTACTACTTCATATTCAATTTTATAAGTTCCTAATACTGAACTTATTTCATCATATTTTACAGATAATGTTGTTGTTCCATCTTCATTTTCTGTAATTGTAATGTCTTCACCATATTTAGTTATTAAAGCTTCTTTAGCTTCTTGGGTTAGCTTGAAACTTGCTGGAATTGTATCTGTTACTGTTGCATCTGTTGCTAAAACATTTTTGATACTTGCAGCGATATTTGACATTGCTGTTTCTAAAGCTTCTGTATCAGATGCTGAATATGCATATTTTTTTTCACTTGTAGATTTACTTGCTATTTGGTTAGTTAAGAAACTTGCAATATCGTTTGCGCTTGAACCAAAACCTACTGCGTAAATTTCAGCATTGATTGGATTTCCTTTTATTTCTTTTGCAACTTTTTCAGCTGCTGTTGATGGGATTAGACCACTATTCTTGCAGGCTTGGGTATCTTCTCTATCTAATGCGTCACTATTACCTGCTCCACATATAGAACCATTACTTAAATTAAAATAAGTTGGAACTCCGTCAGAAATTAGAATAACTATTTTAGTATCAGCTGTTGAATCTTTTAATAAATTTTTAGCGGCATTTAAACCGGCTTGAACGTTAGTACCATTGTTTTGAACTTCAGTAATTGAATTAATCTTCTGTTTTATAATAGCTAGGTCACTAGTCATATCGCTATATTTAGTTGTTGAATATTGTGATTCATAGTTAGTACCAAATGTTACGATACCAATTTTTACATTATTATTGCCATTATTTGGTAACAATTCTTCAACTAAACCTATTGCTGATTCTTTAGCTACATATAATCTAGTATCACATGGTGTAGGCTCACTTGGTTTATTACCGGGTCCATCTGGATGATAACCGTCACCTTTTTTGCCGTTGTTATTAGTGTTTGATTTTTCAGCACAATAAGACATACTAGCTGAATGGTCCATAACAATGACAATGTCAGCTGTTGGTTGTTTTAATTTAGAAGTTTCAATTTCTAATGTAACTTTAGCTTTGCGATCTGATGTTGCTACGGCTGTTTTGTTTAAAGTTAATTTACCAGATGTATCTTCAGCTTTTAGATTTTGAGCCATTCCTAAAATACCAACTACTGCTATTATGATGCCAACTATAGTAGTTATTATTTTTTTCCTTTCTTTTTTCATATATACTCTCCTTTTAATTTTTTTCTATTTGAGATATCTTATGGAGCTTGTATATCTCATAATAGTCGCTAGTTAGAAACTAGCTTGGTGAAAAATTATGTAACTCGTCAATTGAAATTTGATTGCTACTTAGGATTTTTTTATTAAAAAAGGCCGAATAAAACAATATATTATAAATTAATACAATATAAATTGCTTATTCGACCTTTTATTCATAAAACCATTCCCCTGTGCTTATTAAACTGCAATTTCACCATTTGCGACGTTTATACTAATTTAAATCATATAAATTGTCAACTTTAATTTTAAATTTTAGTCATTTTTTTTGATAAAAATTTGATTTTTAAACAATTTTTGAAGCACAAAAAAACATTTTTAGTTTATAAAAATGTTTAAAATCAGATTATTCAAGTTCGATAGCACTAATAACATAATAAGTTTTTTCGCCACTATAGGAACAAGTTTGGATAGTGAGTAAATTGGAGTTTTCGTTATATTCAACATCTCTTGTATAAATTGAATTGTTTAATAAAATTTGAATATGTTCTTTATGATAGTCTTTTGATGTTTCAACAACCATGTGTTCATTATCGGTTGTTACTTCTTTTATAGAGAATATTTTATAAATTCGACGTCCACCATCGTGTTGTAATAATATGTATGGATTTTGATTAAAGAAATCTTTATCTAAAAATTTTTCTAACTTTCTAAATGGTATATCATAAGTAGTGGAATTGTGACCATATACATTTACTTGCTTAGCAGTTGGATCAGTTCTGAAATCTAAAAATTCTGTACCTTTGACATCCTTTTTTTTATCAATTGAATGATTTAAATAATACTTATTATCAGAAGTTTTAGTTAGTAAAATGTTGAACAATCCTGGTATTTCTAAACGACCGATAACTTCGTTATTATTATATTTTTTACGATATGATGATAAATCGACATCTTCAGAAAATAAAGATTCAACTTGTGACTTTTCACTAACTTTTTCTTCTTCTTTTGATTCTTCTTTAGTGGGAGGTTCATCATCTACTGTTTTAACATCTTTTAACTTAATATCATTTTGATTAAGAGTATTTTTTATTTCTTGATTATTTTGGACTAACATTATAGTAGAAGATGCAAATAAAACTACTAGTATGCTAATTATTATATAGAAAATAATACTTTTTATAGAAATTTTTTTATTTTTTTCCATAGTATACCTCCATCTAAATGAGTTCGAACTTGTTATGATTATTTTTTTTATAATACCTTTTTTTTTACTATTATTCAAGTGAATCACATTAATATTTTATTCTTTTACTTTATTATGTATATGATTTTTTTCGTAGTTAACGCAAAGGTATTATAACATATTTTTATAAATAATTTTATATTTCCAATTATTGAAATTTACTAATATTAAGGATTATTGCTATGGATACCATTGATATTAATAAAGATGAACCACCATAAGATAGAAATGGTAAGGTTATACCAGTTACAAGTTTTACGGGAGAAAATATTTTGTGTTGCTTTTTTACGGGAGATGAAACAAGATAAAAAAATTACTTTAAATATCTAGAAAGTTCTTGAAATCTAAAGAATACATTTACATTTTTATCATTATCTATTTCTACTCTATCGATTAATTCAACTACTATTGCACGAGTAGGATACTTTGATGATAAAAACTTGTTTACTAATTCTGTACAAGTATCATAGTCTAATTTTTTTATTTTTGATAACATTTTAATCTTATCTTTTTCTAGTTTTTTCTTTTGTGTAGTTGCATTGTTTAAATCTTTATTATATCTATCAATTAAGTTAGAAAATATATTTTCAGGAATTTTACCTTGTACTTTATCCATATATAATTGTTCAATAGCGTTGTTATATTTGGCTATTTCTTTTATTAAGATATCTATTTGTTTCTGCAATTCCGTTGATTCTTCATGTAAAATTGCATTTACTTCTTTGGTTAATGATTTACCATCATATTCTTTAATAAATAGTTTGCAAATATTTCTAATAACTGATATCAAATCATCCTCTAGTAGATTATAGTTTAATCTATGGATATTACATATTCCATACTTACCTTTTTTGCTATACTGATTGCATTGTGTATAATGAGATTTATCTCTTTTATTCTTTCTTTCTAAAATGCTAATCGTATGTCCACATTCTTTACACTTTAATAATCCACTAAATAAATATCTATCTTTATTCTTTTCTATCGTCTTTGAATTTGCTTTTAACATTTTATTTACTTTATCGAAAATTTCTTTATCAATTATTGGTTCGTGAGTATTCTCAACTATAATATAATTTTCTTTTCTTACTGCTCTAACTTTATTGGAATTATATCTAACCTTATTGAAAGTATTTTGAACCATATTACCTAAATACATTTCGCTAGTTAAGATGCTTCTTATTGTTTGAGGCCTCCAAATGCCATAACCATCATTTTCAGTAATTGCTGCTCCTCTAGTTTCCTTCTTGTAAATTATTGGTATTGGAATTTTTTCAAGAGTTAATATATTAGCTATCTTATAACAACTATTACCTGCATATGCCATTTTAAAAATTCTTTTTACAACTTGTGATGCATTTGGGTCTATAACTAATTTGTGATGATCGGTTGGATCTTTCAAATATCCATACTTTGGAATTGATCCAATATATTCTCCTTTTTTTTGCCTGGCAGTAAATGCTGATTTAACCTTTCTAGATGTATCTCTTAAGATATAGTCATTATAAGTTAATTTCATCGAAATCATACTATCCCCCTCGAGTGAATCATAACCATCGTTTATTGCAATGTATCTTACACCTTTTTCACAAAAATAATCTTCGATAAATGAACCTGTTTGGTATAATTCACGACCTAATCTTGAAAGGTCTTTCGTTAGTATACAATCTATTTTCCCTGATTCTATATCTTCAATCATTCTTTTAAATCCCGGTCTTTCAAAATTACCACCAGAGTATCCGTCATCAACATATTCCTCTATAAGTTCTAGATTATGGTATTTACAAAATGATTCAATAATCATTCTTTGACTCTCAATTGAAGTACTCTCGTCTTTTTTTAATAAGTCCTCTTTTGACAACCTTAAATAATTACCGCATTTATATCTCTTCATAACTTATTTTTCTCCTATATAATATGTTAATTAGAGACACTTAAATATTGCATTAATTATAATATATTTTAGTGTCTCTTTTATTGTTACTAATTAGCCTATTTTTGACTTTCCTCATCTTTTTTTATTTCCCTTATATATATTAAAAAATGCTCTTTTATAATTCGGTATAAATCTTTACCATTTGAATTATAAGTTAATTTAATATTATAATTTAAATTATTGCTTTTCATCTCGGTATCACTCTCCTCTAAAGTTTATTAAAAATTACGTAAATTTATGCAGCAAAAAAATCAATACATTTTGTATTGACTTTTCTTATTTTATTACTATTTTTAAAATTCTTTATTGATTTTGTTTTATCATAAACATTTTTGTTAAAATCAAAAGTAAACGTTGGTATTCTTTCTTTAAAGTCTGTTTAGGTATTATACTTTATAATTACCTCTGCGAATATTTTATTCAAATTTTATATCTCCTTTTGCAAATAATAAAGATTGCCCTTAAAATGGCAATCTTTTTTGCTTTATTTATTATTTTACCAAGATAAACCGCTCCATGTTGCTTGTGCAGTCGACATCGAATCATAAGATTCTATTATAGATACAGAAACACTTGAATCAAAATTAATTCCACCTGTACCAATACTTACTGCATTACTAACGGAACTACTAACTGTTTTTTGAGCATGCTTATAATCACCGTATGCATTTAATGTTAGGATAGTTGCCGATGTTAACTTTTGAATATCAAAATACATATGTGAACTGAGTGCTGTTACTGTTGTTGTTGATGTGTTTGCTGGAAGTTTAAAAGTTACTGCATATCCCGTACCACTTAATTCCCAGGCTCCTGAAGTACTATTTTCATAATAACATACCGAATTGGCTGAATCGTTAATGTCGGCAATTCTTTTAAAAAATTTACTTGATGAAACCCCAGAAATAGTACTATCTATTCCGATTCCTTGAATATCATAACTTCTTGTACTAGGCATTTTTTTCCATACTAGGTCGTTTTTATATCTATAATAACTACCATTTTTAACGATTGTTGTTGTCATTTTCTTATAATTTGTTTCTGTATAGCCATTTGTATTTCCTAATGGAATTATTAATGCTTCGTCATTTGAATTATTGTATTCTTCTTCTGTAATTTCTACAGTAATTGATATTGGATTTGTTTTATTATTTATAGATTTTGTCGAAGCATTACTATGTGTTGTTATTGTTTTATAGTATTTTGTAGTTTGAGCAACTATTTCTCCATTTAAATTTTTGTTGTTATCGAACTCCTCTTGTTCCATAGTAATGATTTCTCTCTCAGAAAAGCCCATATTTTGTAAATTTTCTAATTACTGTTCTGAAATTTTTATATTATTAGCATTAGTATAATACCCGTTTTCGTCTAGTTCAAATGCGCTTACATTTTTGATCGAAAATAATAAAGTGAATATTGAGAATATTGGGAATAAAATATTTTTTTTCATATAATATGATTTTCCTTTCTTTTTTTAATTGATAATTATTTGCTTTTTAATTTACCACCATCCAATCTTTATTTCTCAAAATATTTCAACTACTGTTTTGTATTTTAACTATAATTTGTGTATAAATCTTTTTTATATTGTTCACTATGAGATTTTTTTATCCTAAAAGATATTTTTAAAATTATTGAATAATTTACAATTACCAACTGCCTGTCCATGTAGCATTAGCAGTGTTGATAGAATCATAATAATTAGCTATTGTGGATTTAAGTATTATTCCCCCTGATTCCACGGTGTATTTTTGAGCGTTAGAATAACTAATTGTTTCAGTTGCATGAGCATAATCTCCATATGCATATTGTTTGATGATTGTACTAGAATTATTTGCTTTTTCCATATCAACATATAAGATTTGATTTAATGAAGATAAAGAACCAGATGGTAAAGAGAAAGAAGCGCCCACTCCATAAGTTCCTATATATGGGGTGTATACTGTTTCTGTATCGCAATCGCCATTAGAATAACAATAATTTTGTACAAATGATACACTTGATTCTGGTTTAACACTTGACGGAAAACCTATCCCTATAATATCGTAACTTCTTGTATTAGGAATTGTCTTCCACTCAAGTATAACTTTATATCTATATGTTGTTCCATTTTTTGCTATAGAGGTGGTCATTTTCTTATAGTTTGTTTCTGTATAACCATTTGTTGCGCTAAGTGGTAATATTAAACAATTATCTTTATAACTTTCGTATTCTTCTTTTGATATTTCTACGCTATAAGATTTTGTATTTTCGTTCATTGAATATGCAAAATTTTCACTATTTGCAAAATTTATTGTTTTATAATATTTTGTAACAGACACTAACTCTTTGTCTTCGGCTGATACTACTATTGGTATTGCCATTAATATTAATAAAATTAAAACTCCTTTTTTCATATAGTATCATTCCTTTCAATGTTAGTTCCTTTATTGATTAAATAATATCACTTACAAAAAAATACATAACACCTTATTAGGCGGATTATGTATCTTAAAAAGAGAATCTTCGTTAAAATTGTGTATTTATTTATATAAGACATTATTGTATTCTTTATCAATTATTGACAGCTTGTATTCTTTTTTTTCTTTTATATTATCACTTGTACTATATTCGAGAAAGAGAATTAGATTGTTATCACTTATTTTATTTTTCTTCGTTTCTTTTTTGCTTTCATTAAAAAGTATCGAAAAGTTTTCTAATAATTCACTAATATAATACATTTTAATATTTCCCTCATCATCGTATTGTTCATTAAAAGTATAATTTAATATTACTTCATTATCATTCAGTATAGATATTTTTAATTTACTTATTCTTAGTTCATCAGGAGTGCCCTTATCATTTGATTGATATATCAGATTTTTTAAAAACACTAATTCCTTATTTTTTTGATTTATTATATAACCTTCTGAATAAAATGACTCATTATCTAAAACAAATTTTATATATCCATATTTGTTATAATTATTATATACAAACGATAATAAGCAAATATTTAAGAAGATTAGTATTAATATAATTACTATTAAAAAAATATTTTTTCTTATAAAAACATTAGTGTTTTTGATTTTGGGATTTTTAGGAGATGTAGATTCTTGCTTACCAGATAACAATTCTTTAGTGGTAATTCCTAATTCATCAGCTAATTTATTAACAATTGAAATATCAGGAGTTGTTATACCACATTCCCACTTTGATACTGCTTTGCTATTAACTCCCATTTTTTGACCAAGTTGCTCTTGAGTAAGTTTTTTTTCTTTTCTTAATTTTGCAATTAATTTACCTATTTTTGCTTGATCCATACACATCACCTTTTACTAATGGATTATGTATTATTTTAATTTATTTACTTTCTTTTGTAAATATTAAATCAATTTTCTCTATATCTCACGTACCTATCGTATAACAGACACAAAAGTAATGCAAATATACCATTGGTCAAGTTTTACTTTATTAGATTTCTGCTATCACTAAAGATATACTTAACTCTTTTATCTATTTCAGATTCTTCGGGCTTAAAATTTTGTTCTAACGCCTCCAACCTTTTATATTTTCTATGTTCTTCTTACTACTTTACCATATCTATTTCATATACAAATGTTTAAATTAATTTTTGCAAACAGAAAAGCAGTACATTTCTAAAAAAGATAATGTGCTGCTATTTATCTATATTTGTTAGATTATTTATAATGTTGGTTATAAAGATTTTTCCATCAATTTTAAAATAAAAATTATATTACAAATTATTGACAGTTATTTTCTATCTGCATATCGGCATCACCTATAATGACATCATTATTACTTGATGTAGTATTACAAACAATGATATTGAAATTATCGTATTTGTACAATTTGCTTTCGCTATTTTTGTCTGATTCGATTATTTTGGCTTTAGTCAATATATCATCAAAAGTTACTAATTCATTTTTTAAAGAAATTTCTATATTATATTTATGATTATTTTCAATTAAAGATAACTTGAAATCTGTATTCCCGTAATAGTAATCAACCTTATTATAATTAAATGCAAATATTTTTTCATATTTTGTATTACTATTTACAGTTACTGAAAAATCATAATTAACAAATTTCTTTATTTGTATATTGTCAATGGGACAGGTAAAATTAATACCTTTTAATTTCCAAATTACTGTAGTAATATCTTGTTCTCTAGTACAATAATAAGTATCTATAAAAATTCCTCGTTTAACCCAACTATCGTCATCTGCTAAATTTTCTTTCCAGCTAATAATTGGACTATGTTTCAATATTCTTGCTTGTAATGTATCTAATAATAAAATTCCGATTAAAATTCCTAAAATAATAAATATCTTTCTTATGTTTTTTTTCATATTTCCTCCGATTTCATAAATTTCTTTTTATAATTATATTATTTTTTGCTTATTAACTTCCACCACTTATTGAGAGAAATAGGTATCTTTATAAGAGAATAAACCTTATTGCAGATTGTTAAAGCAAAACATAACTTTCAATAAGTATTTATATTACTTATCTTCTTCTAATATATTTTTAATAAATCATATTAAAAGACTTGTGTTTCTTTCTCATTTATATTTTTCCATCACATTTTGAGTTCCGATCGACTTTGTTTTTCCCAACATTGTAACCTCTTAATATCCCTTAAGGAAAATGTATTTTTTTGTCAAAAAAACAGTTTTTCCTGTTAGTTTGCTATTTTTTATTTTTTATAAAATCTTCTAAATTCTTTATTTTAAAGGGAAAAAGGCATTTTTTTATTTTCTCCCCTACAAATGTAATACCAGTTGTAGGAATAGTACCAGTAACAACTAATATATTTAGTGCTACTTGAAGAATCAAACCGAATGATAACCCAAATGATAAATATTTTTTAAATAAATCTTTTTGTGATAAAGATATTCTTATAGAACGATAAAAAATTATACTAAATAATCCTAATACTAAAATTACACCAAGTATGCCAAATTCCTCAGCTATTATACTAAATATAAAATCAGTTTGAGGTTCTGGAAGATAAAAATTTTTTTGAATAGAATTACCAAAACCAACTCCTAATAAACCTGAAGGAACAATAGCATATAGACTTTGAATTATTTGGAAACCACTACCTAATGGATCACTCCATGGATTTAAATATGCAGTTATTCTTTGAAGACGATATGGAGCTATGACTATTAAAATAACTATCCCTATTAAACCTAATATTCCAACTTTTATAAAAAACGATAAGTCTGGACCTGATACGTAGATTAATACTACTAAAGTTAGGACAATTACCATAGCAGTTCCAAAGTCAGGCTCTAACATTATTAAAAAGAAAAAAATACAAATAACTAAAAATAATGGTAAAAGACCTTTCTTTATATCTTTAATACTTTTATTATTATGAGATAAATATTTAGATGTATAAATAATTAGACCTAATTTAGAAAACTCTGACGGCTGGATACCTAAGGACCCTAAACCAAACCAACTACGAGAACCATTTCTTACTTTACCTATTCCTGGTATCAAGACTAATATTAATAATGAAAGACATACTAAAAGTATATTATTTGAATTTTTTTCTAATATAGATAAATCTAATTTAGTTATAATTAACATTACTATTAAACCAAGTAAAAAAAATATTAATTGAGATTTTAAATACTTAAATTCATCATTATATTTATATGCAGCCCATATGCTACTGGAGGAATAAACCATTAAAATACCAAAACATATTAATATAATAGTTGACACTAAAAGAATTTTATCTATTTTCTTCATGTAATCACCTATTTAAATATATTTTACTTTATTAAAAAAATAATATGAGCTAGTCATATTATTTGAATTTTCTTTTCTTTTTAGTAAATAAATTTAAACATAAGAGAAGTACTATAATAAATGTTATAACAATAATTATAGATATTGGAGATTCTGTATCTTCTGGTTCGATAGAAAATATTTTATCTTTTAAATGAACGTTATATGTTGAGATGATTTTATCATTTACAATTATATCTATGTAACCAAGATTATCTCCAACTTGATTAGATGGTGTTATCTTATCTGCAATATGATATTCTAATGATACATTGTCTAGTTCTTCTTCTGGTAATGTTACTATTATGTCTTTTTCGGCTGTTACATCATATTCATCTATTGTACCATTTTCAACTTGAATTTTTTTTAATAATTCATCTTTTTTAATTAATGTTTTACTACTAAATGTAATGGTAGATAAATAATTATAAATACTATGAGTTTCCAAAATATGAGTTGAAGCATAAGCATTTACATCACAATTCATAACAATTAACATATAGTTTGTATCGTTTATATTAGATGTAGATGCCAATAGTAAACCAGCTTCTGGTGTATATCCTGATTTATTACCTGTTAAAAGATTTTCATCTAAGCCGTGAAATGTCTCATAACTTCTTGTATAATTATATACAATTAAACCATTCGATAAAGTCTTTTGATTAGTAGAAAATACTTTTTTAAAAGTATCATTCTTTAATGCTTCTTTTAGTAGGCGGGATATTTCGCGAGCAGTAGATATATTATTGTCATCTCCACCATATGAATCTGCAAAAGTGGAATTACGTAAACCTAATTTTTGAGCTTCAAAATTCATTAAGATATTAAATTCTTCGGTTGAACCAGCTGTATGAAGTGCTAAAGCCTGAGAAGCATCAGCACCAGAAGGTAACATCATAGCATATAAAAGATCTAAATAGCTTAACTTGTCTCCTACTTCTAGACCAGCACAAGTAAAACCATATAAATTATATAAATCATCTTCAGTAATAGTAACTTTTTCACTTAAATCATCGACATTATTAATAACAGTATAAGCTGTCATTATCTTAGTTAAAGAAGCCAATATCTGTTTCTTGTCAGGATTCTTTTCATATACTACTTGGTCAGTATCTAAATTAACAAGAATTACTGAATCAGCAGTTACTTCGATGGGAAGTTCTAAACATTTAGTAGTTGGAATGATTAAGAAAAAACAACAAATAAAAAACAAGACTTTTTTCATTACATCACTTCCTATCATGCTTTTTTATTTTAACAAATTAATAGTGTTTTTTCAACCAAGGTACTAGAATTATTTAAAAATTAAAGCATATATTATTTTGGTGATAACATGTTTATTAAAGATAAACAATTTAGAATAAAACTAGTACTGGTTATTGTTTTTATAATATTTTTTATTATTTTTTTTAGAATTATTTATTTACAAGTTTATCGTAATGATGAACTTGGTACGTTAGCTGAGGCGTTGTGGCAAAGAAATTTACCTGTTACTGCAGATCGTGGAAGAATACTTGATCGTAACGGGAAAGTTCTAGCGACTAATATAACGACTACTACATTATATGCCGTTCCTAATCAAATTTTGAATAAAGAAGATGCTGCACAAAAGTTAGCTAAAATATTAGAAGCTAATTATGATGATATATATGCTCATTTAACTAAAAAAACTTCTTTAGAGAAAATAAATCCAGAAGGAAGACAACTTAATAGTGATATTGCTGATAAGATAAATGAGCTTAATATAGATGGTTTATACTTAATGAAAGAGTCTAAAAGATACTATCCTTATGGAGAAGTATTATCTCATGTACTTGGATATGTTGGAATAGATAATCAAGGACTTTCGGGATTGGAATTAAAATATGATGAATATCTTACTGGGAAGAATGGTTCAATAAAATATGTTTCTGATGGTAAAGGTAATAGACTTACTAATAGTGAAGTATATGAACAACCACAGAATGGAATGGATATTTATTTAACTATTGATATAGATATTCAACTGGCATTAGAAAAAGAACTAGAAAATGCTACAGCAAAATATAATCCGGAAGAAAGCTTGGCTATGGTAATGAATCCAAATACTGGGGAAATATTAGCTATGGGGTCAAACCCTACTTTCGATTCGAACAATTATAAAGAATATGACTTAGAAACTATTAATAGGAACTTGCCTATTTGGAAAAATTATGAACCTGGGTCCACTTTCAAAATAATTACTTTGGCTGCTTCATTAGAAGAAAAAACAATTAATTTATTTGAAGATACTTATTATGATGGTGGTGCTATAAATGTTGAGGGAGCTAGGATAAAATGTTGGAAATCTGGTGGGCATGGTGCAGAGACTTTCTTGCAAGTAGTACAGAATTCATGTAACCCGGGGTTTGTTGTTATGGGGCAAAAGCTAGGTACTGAAACACTTTATAAATATGTTGAAAACTTTGGATTTACGGAAAAAACTGGTATTGATTTAAATGGTGAATCTAGTGGTATTATGTTTGATTTGGAAGATATTGGGCCTGTTGAACAAGCTACTATATCGTTTGGTCAAGGTATAAGTGTTACTCCGATACAACAAGTTACTGGAGTTAGTGCTGCTATTAATGGTGGAAATCTGTATACGCCCTATGTTGTTAAATATATAACTGAACCAGAGACAGATGATATTATTTATGAAAATAAACCACTTTTAAAAAGAAAAGTTATTAGTGAAGAAACTTCTGAAATGGTTAGGTATGCTCTTGAAACGGTAGTTAATAGTGGGACTGGTAAAAATGCGTATATAGAAAACTATCGTGTTGGTGGTAAAACTGGAACAGCTCAAAAGGTAAATAATGGAGCTTATATGGTTGGTAATTATATCGTATCTTTTATTGGCTTTTTACCAGCTGATAAACCAGAGTATGTTGTGTATGTGGCAATTGATCATCCACAAGGAATTACACAATATGGTGGAACTGTTTCGGCACCAATTGCTAAAAGTATAATGGAAAGTATCATTAGTATTAAAGAAATTGAGCCGAGTGCTGATATTACCCCTAGAACGTATACTTGGTTAGATACTAAATATGTTAAGTTATCATCGGTAGTTGGAAAAAGTAAAAAAGAAGCTATTTCTACTTTAAAAGGGTTTAAATTAGAATTTAGTGGTACTGGAGATACCGTAATATATCAAGAGCCAAGTGCAGATACTTATGTAAAAGAAGGTTCTACAGTTAAAGTGATGCTTAATTAAGGATAAATCTATAGGATTTTAAGACAAATAAAAAGATAATTTGGATATTAATTATCTTTTTCTACTTCAGTTTCTAATGTTAAAGTTATTGTTTTACTATCACATATTTCTGAAGGACCATAATATTGAATAGCTCCTGGATAGATATATGAATTGTTTAGTGTCCAGTATTCTCTGTTTTGTTCAAATAACTTAAATGGTTTTCCGTTAAGATCAACTAGGGCTTTTTTTATAACTGGTTTATCTTTGCCGTGTCTTCTTTCAATATTCATCATCTTGGTAATTGGTATACCTCCGGCAATCCAATCTGACGCTGACTTCGAAAGACTAGAGATTTTTGATAGATATCCATTGTATCCGTATTGAATTAAAATAAATGCATTATAACCCAATGAATAGCAGTAATCGGCATCAAAATTGGATGGGAATGCACATCTACCCTCATATCCTAAAAAATGATGAATTGGTGTGAATTTACCATTATATAGGTTGAAAGATTTTTTTAGAGCAAGTCTTTCAGCTACTATCTTAGAAAACAGCTTTTCTGATTCGATAAGAGATACTTGAACATTTCCATGAGGGTCACGTTCTAATAACAATTGTTTTTGAATGTCGTCTGGCAATATATCAAAAACTTTTAAAGATTTAGAAGTTAAACCATTAATTATGAAATCATACTTATCTTCCCATGATGGCAAATTATTAAATTCTTCAGTTTTTTCACCAGCAACAAGTTCATTTAGTTCACTTATTAGTGTTGAAAATTCTGGTATAAATTCAATTGTTCCTTCAGGGATTATCACTACTCCGAAATTCATGTTTTTTTCTGATCTTTTGATGACAATATCGCAAATGTAATCAGCTATTTCTGATAAAGATTGTTTTTTCTCTTTGATTTCTTCTGATATGAGGCAGATATTCGGATGAGTTTGAAGAGCACATTCGAGTGCAATATGAGAAGCAGAACGTCCCATAATTTTTATAAAATGCCAATATTTTTTAGCTGAAATTGCATCTCTTTCAATATTCCCGATAAGTTCGCTGTATGTTTTTGTCGCTGTATCAAATCCGAATGAACATTCAATATCTTCATTTTTTAAATCACCGTCTATAGTTTTAGGGCAACCAATTACTTGAATATCAATATTGTGAGAGATAAAGTATTCTGCTAATAGAGCGGCATTTGTGTTTGAGTCGTCTCCACCAATAATGACAACAGCATTGATATTATGTTTTTGACATACATCTGTAATTATAGAAAATTGCTCCACTGTTTCAAGTTTAGTCCTATCTGAACCAAGGATATCAAAACCACCAGTGTTTCTAAATTGATTAATATAGCTATCATCAAATATTTTGTAATCATCATTAAGAAGTCCTTTTGGTCCACCGATAAAGCCGTAAAGTTCATTTTCTGGATTAGCTGATTTTAAAGAGTCATATAGTCCGCAAATTACATTGTGTCCTCCTGGAGCTTGTCCTCCTGAAAGGATTACACCAACTGTGTATTTTTTTGGTATGGATGTATTTTTGCCTTTTTTAAATACTATTTCTTTTTTTCCGTATGTGTTTGGAAATATTTTTTGTATTTTTTCACAATCAGAAACACTTTTTGTCTCATTTCCTTCTACTACCGCTATTTTTGATATACCATTTTTTAACATATTAGGTAGTTTGGGAATGTATTTTAATCTTTCATTTTGTAATGTTGAATTTGTCATATGTATTTCTCCTTTAATCAATATAGTGCTATTTAAAAAGTACCTTAGTTGGTACTTTTTTCTTCTTTATCTTCTTTTTTAGTTATTGCTGTTGTTGCAGCTAAGGCTGATAATGCAGCTGCTGAAACGCCTAAAAGTTCTGGTGACATATAACTAATTCTATTTGAAGATGTAGTATTTGATGTAAAATCAATTCTTGCTGGTGTTACTGTTTGAGCAGTATTTGAATTTAAATTATAACCATCAACTCTTGTGTTTGGTATTTCTGGTACACTATCATTAGTGCTATTATTTATTATGTTATTATTGTTTGTTATAACGTTACTATTATTTCCAGATCCTATGCTATTGTTATTTTGAACATTCTCTGGTGTTATATAATTTACATTATCTTTGGAAGATGAAATTGTATTATTTGTAACATCAGCAATAGTGACGTCTTTTATTAAATCTTGGTTAGGACTTGATAAACTTGGTTCAGTATAAGTTGGTCCTGTTGAAGGCGTTTGATCGCTTGAATTGCCAGTTAATGTATTGCCATAACTACTTGATGAAGTGCTACCAGTAGTTGTACTACTTGAATTACTTGATGAAGAGCTTCCGGTAGTTGTGCTTCCTGAGTTACTTGATGATGAGCTTCCGGTAGTTGTGCTTCCTGAATTACTTGATGATGAACTTCCGGTAGTTGTGCTTCCTGAATTACTTGATGATGAGCTACCAGTAGTGGTGCCACTTGAGTTACTTGATGAAGAGCTTCCAGTAGTGGTGCCACTTGAGTTACTTGATGAAGAGCTTCCGGTAGTTGTGCTTCCTGAATTACTTGATGATGAGCTTCCGGTAGTTGTGCTACTTGAGTTACTTGATGATGAGCTTCCAGTAGTGGTGCCACTTGAGTTACTTGATGAAGAGCTTCCAGTAGTGGTGCCACTTGAGTTACTTGATGAAGAGCTTCCGGTAGTTGTGCTTCCTGAATTACTTGATGATGAGCTTCCGGTAGTTGTGCTACTTGAGTTACTTGATGATGAGCTTCCAGTAGTGGTGCCACTTGAGTTACTTGATGAAGAACTTCCGGTAGTTGTGCCACTTGAGTTACTTGAAGAAGAGCTACCAGTAGTGGTGCCACTTGAGTTACTTGATGAAGAACTTCCGGTAGTTGTGCTACTTGAATTACTTGATGAAGAGTTTCCGGTAGTTGTGTTTCCTGAATTACTTGATGATGAACTTCCGGTAGTTGTGCTTCCTGAATTACTTGATGAAGAGCTTCCGGTAGTTGTGCTACTTGAATTACTTGATGATGAACTTCCGGTAGTTGTGCTTCCTGAATTACTTGATGATGAGCTTCCAGTAGTTGTACTACTTGAGTTACCTGAGCTTGGGCTTTCTGTTTTATCACTTGTTTCGTTTGAAGTTTTATCAGTATTAGTATTGTCTTCTTTAGATGTTGTTTCTTGTCCCGCTGATAAATTATCGGCTTTTTGATCTGGCTGAACAGTTTCGTTATAAACTCCATCAATATCAATATCTCCAAGTTGTTCTAAAATACTTGAACTTACAGAAACGGTTCCAGCTGATGTTTGAGCTCCTGTGGTAGCAGCTGGATCAAAAATCCAAGTATTACCAGCTGAAAATTGTAATTCATCCCATGAATATCCATCATCATAATTTGAACTACGAAAAGAACGATAAGGGTCGTTTGCTATTATTTTTCCGTCTTCGGTTACTCCTGTACACACTAAAAAGTGAGTGCTGTTTTTAACAAGACATATTACTAGTTTTCCTTCTTTAAGGTAATTTACTAAATCTTCTCTACTAGTACTACGATCATTTACCCAATTTAAACCAACGTAATCAGCAGCCGTTGTCATTTTTCCAACGTTGCTACTTTTATCAGCATTAGCAATTTCAGCCAAATCATCTGGAGTGTATAATTTACCTAATATATATGATGCAACCATACATAGAGATGTGATACCACATCCACTTGTAGCAACTGTTCCTTGACTATATTTAAGATGTGCATAATCATCTTGAGTTAATAATGGTACATCAGTAAAATTACCATTTTCATCAATTATACCTTGTTCGCAAAAATCAAATAGTAAAGCGGCTTTACTATCGTTAGCAATTAAGATACTTTTTGTTTCTTCGAATTGTTCTATTAATGTTGCTATGTCACCATTTACCAATTTACTAATTGTATTCTGAGCATCTGTAAGAAGAGATTTTTTAGTTACTTCACTTGGTAGTGTTATGCTTTTTATTTTTTGAGAAAAATCATTAAAATCTTGCTCGATATTTTTTAGTTGTTTAAGGCCATAATATATAGAGCTACAATCAATTTGAATATCCATTCTATCACCTCTGGTTTGTTCTTCTTGCTTGGGCAGCTTTTGCTGCGTCTTCTTCCTCAGCCTTTTTTGCACTATTATATAGTTCTCGATATTTTGCTATTAGTTGGTTACATTCAGATATAATAGAATCTAAATCATCAGAAATATCCTCCAATGAATCTCCCATTGCAGATACTTTCCCTTGATCCATAGGTTCGCCACAAATAGTTAAATTCTCCATTATCTTTTCACCTTTGGAAACAGAACTTTGGCAATCGCCTAAGTTATCTTTTAAGCCTCTTATTTTTTCTCTTGCTTTTTCTATTTCGGTTATTTTCTGTGAGTAGTAAGCTGAACTCATATATATTATCCCACCTTTAAATTCTTATTTCCTAAAAAGAAAATGTTTTTTTCTCCTTAGGAAATAAGAAGCATAATGCTTCTTAGAATGTATAATTTTTTAATGCTGATGTTATGCTCTCAGATACTTCAGTTAAATTATTTTGGTATCTTCTAACGTTACTAATAAATTCTCTGTAAGCACTATCTGCATTTTCTCTACCTGTACCAGCTGTCCAGTTATCCATTATATCTGTATATTTGGTATTTACAGAATTAATGAATGTACTTAAATCTGTATTAGCAGTATCAATTAATGTTTTTCCTCTTTCTGCTTCAGGTACTATATCAATTGTATCAGCAGTATCACTATATGCATCTAGTTCTTGCTTTTGGTCAGTAGTAATTACAGTTAAATATTCAAGTCCAGCATTATTACTATTTTGAATATCACGATATGTTACTGCAACACCTGAAGAATCTTGAGCTAATGTTGCTAAAGCATTTCTTACTTTAACCATTTCATTATGAACTTCAATTACTCTTTGAATGTTTTTACCAGCATCTATTCCTTTCCAACAATTCTTTAAATTTTCAATTGCTTCATACAAATTAAAAATAATTGAGTCGGCACTAGCATCGCCGCCTTTTACAACTGTATTATATAATTCATATGAAGAGTCATATAATGCTTGTACATTATTTAATTTATGATCCATATTAATATCCTCCTTTATTTTAGATTATAAAATTTATTAATTATAGTCAATGTTTTATTGTAATTTTGACATTTTTCGACATAGTTATTCTAATTCTTCTTGAGAAGCAAATTCTGGTTCACAAGTTAAATTTATATGAAGTCTTTTTAAGGCTTTTTTATCTTCGTTATCTACTATATACGTAGCGTGAGCTTCACAATTGCGTAATTTTGGCAAATTGTTTAAAGCTTTTTCAACCATCGGATTTGTAGTTGAGCAGATACTTAAGGCTGTTAAGACCTCCGTAAGTTGTAATGTTTCTTGCTCAATACCTAAACTTTTTTTCATAGCTAGCATTGGCTCTAATACATTGGGTGACAGTAACTTTATATCATCTGGTATTTTAGATAGTTCTTTTATTGCATTTAAAACTACTGTACAAGCTGGAGATAAGATATCTGTTTGCTTGCCTGTAATTATTTTCTTTTTAGATATTTTTAAAGAAATAACTGGCTTATTTTCTTTTTTACTTTTATCAATAGCAGGTTTTATAACATCTAAATAATTTTCATCAATATTTAACTCATTCATTAAAAGTTTTATTTTTTTACATGACTCTTCGTCAGATAATCCCATTTTATAATTGTTCATTTCGTGATAATATCTTCTAACAATTTCTTTTTTAGATGCTTCTTCTACTTCGGTATTATCTTTGATACAATTTCCTATCATATTTACTCCCATATCTGTTGGGGACTTATAAATATCTTTTCCAGTTGCTCGATTTAAAATACTTTTTAAAACAGGAAACATTTCAACATCGCGATTATAGTTTACCGCAGTTTGCCCATATGCCTCTAAATGAAACGGATCAATCATATTTACATCTTTTAAATCGGCGGTAGCGGCTTCGTATGCCAAATTAACTGGATGTTTCAAAGGTAAATTCCATACTGGGAATGTTTCAAATTTAGCATATCCAGCATTAATACCTCTTTTGTTTTCATGATAAACTTGAGATAAACAAGTTGCTAGTTTCCCACTTCCTGGTCCTGGAGCATTTACCAATACTAATGGCTTGGTTGTTTCAATATATGGATTAGCTCCATATCCTTCATCACTTACAATAGTATCAACATCTGTTGGATATCCTTTTGTAAAAGTATGAATATATGTTTTAATACCATTTCTTTCTAATTTTTTTATAAATTTATCTACACTAATTTGATTTTTATATAATGTTACAACGACTGAATTAACAGTAAATCCCATCTTACGTGATTGATTAATTAACTTTATTAATTCGTTGTCATATGAAATACCATACTCTCCACGTATTTTATTTCTCTCAATGTCGCCAGCATTTATACAAAATATTATTTCTAAATCTTTTTTTAACTCTTTGAACATACTTATTTTGGCATCATTTTTAAAACCTGGTAAGACTCTTGCAGCATGAGAATCGTCAAATAGCTTACCTCCTATTTCAAGATATAATCTATCAAATAGTTTAAATCTTTCTCTTATTTTTTCACTTTGAATTTTGACATATTTTTTATTATCAAAACCTTTTTCCATAAATATCACTCTCCTTTTACCTTTTTTCTCTACCATATGTATATAATTATAACATTTTATTACGATGATGTTTTTATTTTTTAGAAATTTTTCTATAATTATTTTTTATATAAAAAGAGAGATAAGTTATTGCAAAGAAAAAAGAGGATTATTTCCTCTTAACTATTAAATGATGCATCTACATAATAAATAGGTTTTCTGTCTTGAACGCATTTTTTCTCCCAGTCGGTCATAATATTTCCCTTTACAGGATTTTCATCATTATGTAAATCTAAACTAACCTTGTCAAATACATACCAGTATTGAGATAAAGATTGTAATGAATATTGAAATAAACCCTTGTTATCAGTTTTTAATATGATACGTTTATTTTTTTTAAATATTTTATCATATAATCTTAAATATCCTTCATGAGTAAATCTTTTCTTTTCGTCATGAGCTTTTGGCCATGGTTCGGAAAATGTTAAGTAAATTGTTGAAATTTCTTTACCAAAAATATTATCTATATCATGAGCATCAGCACATATTAATCTTAAGTTAGGGATATTTTGATTATTTAGTTTTTGAACAGCTTTTACTAATTGATCATCACTTATTTCTAATCCTACAAAGTTAATTCTTGGATTGGCTTTTGCCATATTAATTATAAAATCTCCCCTACCGGTTCCTAGCTCTAAATGAATCGGATTATTATTACCAAACTCTTCATTCCAATTGTTTTTCTTGCTAGATGGATTTTGAACCATATAACTTGATCTATTAATTATTTTATCAGCATCTTTAAATGACTTGTATTGCATAGTTTCACTTCCTCGTTTTCGTATTATATCATATAAATTTATTATATCATATAAAAAGTAAATCGTTTTAAGATTTACTTTTGAAATTTCTTAGTAATAAATTCTACTATCATATCAGATGTTTTTTCTGGACCTAGATAATCACTATTAATTATTAAGTCATAGTTTTTTATATTACCCCATTCTTGGTTTGTATAATACTTATAATGCTTAGCTCGTAGTTTATTTTCTTTTCTTATTTTATTTAGAGCTTCTTTTTCAGTTAAATTAAAATATTTGATAGCACGATTTATTTTATTTTCTTCTGTACTATAAATAAATATCTTTATTAAGTTTTTTTCATCTTTTAAGATATAATCTGCACATCTACCGATAATAACACAGGAATCTTTTTTAGCAATATCTTTTATAACTTTATTTTCGGCTATGAATAATTCATCATCTTCGTTATAACTACTATTGAATTTAGAACTGAATTTTTTCTTTTGGTCATTTTCTTCAATAAAGTTTTCTGACATATTAGATTCTTTTGCTACTAAGGATACTAATTCTTTATCATAAAATTTAATGCCTAGTTTTTCAGCAATCATTCTACCAATATATCTTCCTCCTGAACCATATTCTCTTGATATAGTAATTAATATTTTTTTATTTAAAATATTATTAGGAGTTTTTTCTGATATTAATGATGTACTTTGAGTAGTAGATTTACCTATTTTTTGATATTCACTTTTGAAAATAAAGATAACTATTATAAAACAGATAAAGTCAGCAATTGGACCAGCGTATAGGGCACCATATAATTTTAAATTAGTGAAATTTGATAATATTAAACATAATGGAATAAATAGAATTATTTGTCTTAAGAATGCAACAAAAGTAGATTTTTTTACACTACCAAGTGATTGTAATAAAATACTAGAACTCATTTCTAAAGCATTTAAGAAACATAACATTAAGAATATTCTTAGGGAATCTACACCAAATTCCATAAATAAATTGTAATTTGGATCTGATTTAGTAGCAAATAAATTTATTAAACTATTAGCACCAAAGAAAGTTAATAAATTAAATAATACTCCTATAATCATCGAAAAGAATATTACTTTTTTAATAATTTCTTTTACACGATTATAATTATCGGCGCCATAGTTATATCCTAATATTGGTTGAGCTCCAATAGATAGTCCTAGGATGAATGATACATATAAATTATTTATTTTTGATACTACTCCATAAACTGATAAAGGAATATCAGCTCCAAATTTAGAGATACTTCCAAATTTTGTCATTACATTATTCATTGTTATAAATAATGCTAGGACTGTTAGTTGAATTATAAAACTTGATAATCCATAACTTATTGTTCTAAATATTGATTTGTTTAGATGGTAATCTTCTTTAGTTAGTTTTAGTGTTTTTGTTTTAAATAAATAGATTATAGCTATTATACATGAAATGAATTGTCCTATTATAGTAGCTAGTGCTCCACCTGCTACTCCCATATCAAATGTAAAAATAAATAGTGGATCTAATATTAAGTTGATTATTGCTCCACTAACTAGACACATCATCGAATATTTGGGCGAACCATCTGCTCTTATAATAGCTGATAGCCCAGTATACAGAATCATGAATGGAGCACCGGCTAGAATGATTCTTCCATAGATGATTGCATATTCATAAGCGGTTTTTGTGCAACCAAATAAATATACTAGTTTTGGCAAGAATAGTTCTCCTAATATACAAATGATAATGGAGATAAGAAATAAAGCTACTATAGATGCACCGGTACTTTTTTCAGCTTCTTCCTTTTTTCCTTGACCTAGTAATAGACTGATATTAGCTGCACAACCATTACCAAGTAATTGGGCAAATCCAGTACAAATTATTACTATGGGAAATATAACATTGGTAGCTGCATTACCTAAGCTACCTACTCCCTTACCGATAAATATTTGATCGACAATGTTATAAATTGAATTAATTAGTTGACTTATTATACAAGGTATAGCAAACGAAATTAATAATTTGTTTATATTACCTGTACCTAAATCTAATTCTTTTTTTGATTTCATATTTTACCTCTTTCTATATTTTTGAGCAAAAAAATACACGTAAATCCAATATCTGGACTTACGTGTTTAGCTGCTCGACATGTTAATCTTACCACAAAAAAATTTTTTATGTAAGTTTTTTTAATTTATGTTAGTTAATTTTAATTATTTGCTTTTTCAATAATGAATCTTCCGGCTAATTTTGATTTATCTTTGTTTACTATATATAAATAACCAAAAATACTATAGACTATAGCTCCAATAAAATTTACTATTAAGTCTTTCATAGTATCGTGAAGACCTATATCTAAATAATTATCAAATTTTGCTATTTCGTTGTCTTCTTTATCATAAATTATTGTATATTCAATATCCTTATATCTTATTACATTATTATTTTTTTCAGCATCTGTTGACACAGTATTAATCGTTTCAATATATTTATCTTTTTGCATATCTAGTTTAAATATTGTATCCATACCATATTCAAAGAACTCCCATACTACACCAACAGTCATCGAAAAACAAAATGATACTAGAGCAACAAATATTGGTGATAGTTCAATTGATTTACTATTTTCGTTCAATAAATAGACTAGCGAAAAGCCAACACTGGCACATAGGAATCCATTTAAAGTATGAAGGATAGTATCCCAATGAGGAATTGTTACGTAGAAATTATTAATTTCACCTAATATTTCTGCTGAATAGATAAAAAGAAATATTATTCTTTCAAGTAAGCTAGGTAATTTTATCTTGAATTTTTTTTCAATAAAAAAAGGTAGTGTAAATAAAAATAATGATAGAATACATAAAGCAGCATTTTGAAAACTGCCATTCATTAATTCTCTTATTAAACAAATAATTACTAATATTCGTAGAATAAAATAGGTAATTATTGCCTTTTTATCATTACCTTCTAATAGTTTTTTCATCTTTTCTTTGTATTTTTTCATTAAACTCTCTCTTTACTAATTATAATTTATTAATGATATTATATATGATATTTATCATACTATCAATATGTGGCTTATTAATGTTTTATCAATAATTATTTCATTAAAAAACTCCAGTTTGAACTGAAGTTTTTTCTATTTAATAAGAGAACTGCCACAATTTACACAATTTGTACTAGAACCATTTCTTTTAGTTCCGCATTCTGGGCAATAAGAAAATACTTCATAGTAGTTTGTATTGCTATAGCTACTCTCTTTACTAGCATATTGTTTGTTGGAATTGTTTACTATGCTAGCTCCTATGGCTGAGCCTATCAAGGCACTTAATCCTGTTCCAAGATAAGACCTTCTCGGCTGATAAAACA
This sequence comes from uncultured Muribaculaceae bacterium, assembly GCA_964545885.1. Classification (GTDB taxonomy): domain Bacteria; phylum Bacillota_I; class Bacilli_A; order RF39; family UBA660; genus Coprovivens. The sequence goes on from CAZJHG010000002.1 coordinate 71,714, forward strand.
TTGGTCTTCTTTCGTGAAACATAGGGCCTCTTGGTCCACCCATCATTGTGCCATGTGGTCCGTGTGGCCCACCTGGTCCACCATGTGGTCCTGGCAAATAATCACTTCTTTCTATATTATAAAATTTATTCTATTTCAATAGTTTTAGCAGTAGGTAATTTTTTAGTTTCTTCTTTTTTAGGAATATCAATTTTCAAAATACCATTTTTAAATTCAGCATGAATGTCTTCTTCTGTTAATTCATCACCAACATAGAAACTTCTTGAACATTCTCCGTAATATCTTTCTTGACGAACATATCTTTCTTCGTCTTCATTTTTATCTTCTTTTACTACACTGGCAGATATTTGTAGATATCCATCTTCTAAAGTAATATTTAAATTTTCTTTTTCATATCCTGGTAAATCCATTTCGATAATGTACTTATCATCTTTTTCTTTAATATCAGTCTTCATTAAAGTTGGTTGCTTTCTAGTAAAGAAATCATCTCTAAAAAAGTCATCAAATAAATCAAAACTATTTCTTCTTGGTACTAACATCATATAAATCATCTTCCTTTCATAATGTGTTATCAATGAATGGTAGCACAAACTAATATAATTTTAATACCTTGTAATAAGTCTTCTTTTCTTATTACGCTTATATAATAACTCAATTATTGGCACTTGTCAATGGAGAGTGCTAATATTCACAAAATTTTCACATTACTTTATTATTTTGAATCTTTTTTCTTATAATATACTAATAATATACTAAAAAAGTGAATATTAGAAATCCACTTAAATAATAGATAAATGTTCTAGAAGAATTTTTATTCCTATAAAAATTAATATTAGTCCTCCTATGAACTTGGCTTTCTTTTCGTATTTATCACCAAATTTGTTACCTATTTTGGAACCAAAGAAAGACATAATAAATGTAGTTAATCCAATAGTAGTAAATGCGGCTATAATGTTAACTTTTAAGAAAGAAAAAGTTATACCAACAGCTAATGCATCTATACTAGTAGCTACTGCTAATGGAAGCATTGTTTTAAAATCAACTAAATCATTACTAGTATCTTCTTCGTTAGAAAAAGTTTCTCTTATCATATTAGCGCCAATTGCACATAGTAAAACAAATGCTATCCAATGATCTATTTTAGTAATGAATGATTCAAATGTTGAACCTAATAAATAGCCGATTATTGGCATACCGCCTTGGAATAAACCAAAGTATAACGCTATTATAAGACCTTTTTTACAATCATACTTTTTCATAGATAGACCTTTACAGATTGCTACTGCGAAGGCATCTGCAGAAAGTCCCACACTTATTAATAAAATTTCAGTAAATCCCATAGTAATCCTCTTTCTTATGGAGTATTAAAAAAGCCATTACAATATAACTGGCTTTACTTATTAGAGTATAACTACTCTCTTATTTATATATTCTTATTGTATCATATTTCTAAATTATTAAATAGCTTTTATTTGGCTGATACTTCACTATCTTCTTTATCGTTAGTTATGTTACCATCGCCACTTACTGGAATAGAATCTCCTAAGTATGTGGGAGATGGCTTAAATATACATTTTATGAAGTCTTTATCACGAGCTAATATTTCACGAATTTCACGAAATAATTGATTAGAATATTTTCTTGGGTCTGCTCCTACTCCATATGCTTCAACATCTAATTTATTTGATATATATAACGATCTATATAAATGGTATTTTTGAGTAACAATAATTATCTTTTTAGCTTTAAAGATTTCTTTAGTACGATAAATTGTTTCGTAAGTTGAAAAACCAGCGTGATCCATAAAGATATCTTCTGATGGAACACCGGCATTGATAGCATATGACTTCATAATATTTACTTCATCATAATTTTCCCTACTATGGTCGCCACTCATAATAATTTTAGGAGCAATACCTTTTTTATATAAGTCAATAGCAACGTCTAAGCGATCCTTTAACATTGGACTTGGTTCATCACCCCATATTCCTGCTCCTAAAACGACGATACAATCAATGTTTTCTATTTTTTCTATATCAGTTAATACTGATATTCTGTTTTTGCTTGATAAGACAACATATAAATTTACACCTATAATTGCTGTTATAAAAATTATTATAATAATTAAAAATACTTTAAATACTTTTTTCATATTAACCTCTTATATTAACTATTTAATTACTATTATTTGACCTTTTTCGCAATGTTTATAGAAATCTATTACTGATATACCTGGTTTTGGTATTTCATATTTTCTTAGAACTAAGTTTTTTTCACTATATTGATTATTTAACTCAGTAATAATAAAATTATTTCTAACATCTATTAATAATTCATTTAAACTATTATATTCGTGAATACCTTTGTACTTAGACCAAGCGTGTTCAAACCAATAATACTTATTATTATCTTCATATACTAAGAAAGTATGAGTTGGACATTTATCATTATCATAATAAACTATAAAATAAGTAGAAAATGGATAATTTGTCTTTTCAAAATAATGACGTTCTAATTCTACTTGATCCCAACAGACTCCCAACTTACTATTAATTAGCTCTTTAGGAGATTGCAACTTATAAGTATCAGAAAATGTTTCGTCTATTTCAAAATGATTTTGATTATTTGAATCTACCCAACCATATTTTATATCATTCATTAAGTTCATTATTTCATCATTCACTATTACACATCCTTTAAGACATAATTAATATATAAATTATACCATATTAATTAAAAGCTAATTCAACATTTAACTCATCATCATTAATAGCGATATATAAATATATCAAACCACTTATTGCAATTAGTAAAGAACCAATAAAAGATAAAATATTTAAAAATTTCGATTTAGGAAAATCTGTTGATTTAAAAGATTTAATATCGTTATAAGAATCACTAAGAAAATAAAAATAAACAATTACTAGAATACTAAAGATAAAAATCATGATATTTTGATACTCTTTCTTACTCTCTTTATTATTAGTTATAAAATAATCTCTTTCTAAAGAATTAGCAAACCAACTTGCTAATATTATAAATATATAAATTATCCAGATAAAATCTTCAATATCTAATTGTTTTAACTTTCTTTCTAAATCTTCCATATTCATACTCTATTTTATGTTTTATATTATAGTTTGTCATAGAATATTGTTTTTTAATTTTGAACATAATATATTTTTAAGAAATGAATATATTTAAATGAGTAATTACGTTGTATAGGTTATGTAAATTAACTATTTTATAAATATTCAACACTCTAAATTGTAGTATAATTTTCTTTAGGAAGAGGTGTATATATGCTCGTCTTAGCAAAAGCAGCTATGGCTATGATGTTAGGTTTTATACTTTCTATCGTAGTTGGTTTAATATTAATACCGTTATTAAAAAAAATTAAAGCTGGGCAAAATGTAAGTACTACTATTGGAGAAAGACATATGAAAAAGAATGGTACTCCTACCTTGGGTGGTCTTATATTTATAATACCTACTATAGTTACATTATTTCTATTAAAGAT
>CAZJHG010000003.1:0-65703 GCA_964545885.1 uncultured Muribaculaceae bacterium
CATATTTTCAATATATCTTTCTATTAAACCACCCATATAATCACCTATAATATAGTATGAATAACTCGTAATTTATAATACTAATAATAGGTGATTTTATGAAAAAAATATACTATACAATAATTATAATTTTATCTAGTATAGTCATTTCACGTTATACATATCTATATATATTCAAACATAACTATTATTACGAGCAATATTTATCTTATACAAATAAAATAGTAGAAGGTTTAAGTGCTCCTCGAGGTAGAATACTTGACCGAAATGGCAAAGTTCTAGTTGATAATGTTGGCATTAATACCATAATTTTTCATCAATTAGATGAGATAAAACCTTTGGAAATAGCACATAAATTAAATTCAATAATCGAAGTATCTCCAGCTACCGAAGAAGAACAAAAAGAATATTATCTAAAATATGAAGAAACAGATAATCTATTAACTAAAGAAGAAAATGAACTTTATAAAAAAAGAAAACTAACTACTAAAGAAATTGAGCAACTAAAATTAAATAGAATAAATTTAAATTATACTGAAGAAGAACAAAAAATAATAAAAATATATTACCTTCTAACAACAGGATATAGTTATGATAGTAAGATAATTCAAAAAAACGTAACAGATGAAACTTGTGCTATTATAAATACATCTAATATACCAGGACTAACTTGCGAATATACAACAGAAAGAATTTATTTATATGACACATTAAATGATTTATATGGTAGTGTTGGTAATATAACCAAAGAAAATAAAGAATACTATCTTAATAATGGCTACTCATTAAATGATGAAGTAGGTTTAAGTTACTTAGAAAAAGAATATGACCAATATCTAAAAGGAAAAAAAGCTAAATACTTAGTTAATCCTGATAACTCTCTTTCATTAATTGAAGAATCTGTACAAGGTAGTGATATATATTTAAGTATTGATATTACTCTTCAATTAAAAATAAATGAAATCATAAAAGAAAATCTAAATAAGGCAGAATCATTAAAAAATACAGATTATTATAATACTTCATATGTTATAGTAAGTAATCCAAATACCGGAGAAATAATTGCTAGTACAGGTATTATGAAAATAAAAGATAACTACTATGATGTATCTACAAATTTACTTACATCATCATTCACAGTAGGCTCCATTATAAAAGGAGCCTCTCATACAGTAGGATATCAAAATAATTTAATAGATATTGGTAAAAAGATAAACGATTCATGTGTTAAATTATACCAAGTACCAGAAAAATGTTCTTTTAAAAGACTAGGTTTAATAGATGATATAACTGCCTTAAAAACATCAAGTAATTATTATCAATTTATGACAGCCATCAAACTAACAGGTAATAAATATTCCTATAATATGAAACTCAATGTAACAGAAGATGATTTTGAAACATATCGCAATACATTTGCATCCTTTGGTTTAGGAACAAGTACTGGAATAGACTTAGAAAATGAATCTACTGGTATAAAAGGAAAAAAAGTTGCTGCAGACCTTTTACTTAATTTAAGTATTGGCCAATATGACACTTATACACCATTACAATTAACAAATTATATAAATACAATAGCTACTCAAGGAAACAGATATTCACTTCATTATCTAAAAGAAATCAAAAATAAAGAAGAAACTATATATACATATAATCCAACATTACTTAATACAGTAGAAAATTCTAATTTTGAAAGAATAATAGCTGGCTTTAAAGAAGTTTTATACACTGGGACTGGTCGAGGTTATACCGATACCAACTACAAACCAGCCGGCAAAACTGGTACATCAGAATCAGTTTATTCTAAAGATATAACAACTATAAACCAAACCTATGCTATGTTTGCTCCATATGATAATCCTAAGTACTCAATTGTCGTAATTAGCCCTAATATATCTTATAACAACGATAATGACACCTATATAGCCCCAATAAACCGCTATATTTCCAAAGAAGTTAGTAAATTAGTATTTGAAAATTGAAAAATATATGATACAATAGGAACGGATTAAAAAAGGAGGGCAGTACTATGGCAAAAAATGAAAATAGACCTAATATAGCTCTAGTTTGTACAGAATGTAAACATGAAAACTATGTTACTAATAAAAACAAAAAAAATACAACTGAAAAATTAGAACTTAATAAATTTTGTAAATGGTGTAATAAAACAACTGTTCATAAAGAAAAAAAATAGTGTAAGAGGGTGTAATTAATGAACGGATTAATTAATATTAACGATATAAAAAATGGTATGACTATCATTTATGATGGCAAGTTATATCTAGTTCAAAGCTTCTTACATGTTAAACCAGGTAAGGGTGCTGCTTTCATGAAAGTTAAAATGCGTAACTTAAGAACTGGTGCTACTATTGAAGAAACTATTAACAGCAGTGTTAAAGTAGAAAAAGCTCATGTAGAAAAGAAAAAAATGGCTTATTTATACAATAGCGGAACAGGTTATGTATTCATGGATAATGAAACATATGAACAAACTGAAATTTCTGAAGATAAATTAGAGAACGAAAAGAAATTCTTGCTTGAAAATATGGAAGTACAAATTGCTTTCTATCAAGGAGAAATAATCGGTATTACATTACCTGAAAAGGTTGAATATACTGTTACTGAAACTACAGAAGCAGTTAAAGGTAATACTACTAATAATGCACAAAAAGATGCAACATTAGAAAATGGTCTTGTAGTTAAAGTTCCTTTATTTATAAGTGAAGGAGAAAAAATAATCGTATCTACAGAAGATGGAAAATACTCAAGTAGAGCTTAATTTAAGCAATATTTAAAATCATACTCAATGTATGGTTTTTTTAATTTTTGTTTAATTCTTAAAGAAAAAAATCATATAAGTCTACTATTTTCTTAATCAAATAAAATTTTCAAGTTTAAGAATCTATTTTTTTTGCTAAAGTTAAATAAGGTGATAGTATGTATAGAATAGGTGATTTTTCTAAAATAACTGATGTTCCTATTAAGACATTAAGATACTATGATGAGATAGATTTATTTAAACCATCTTACATAGCAAATGATAGTAATTACAGATATTATGAAGAAAGTCAAATTAAAGAAATAGAATATATTCTTGAATTAAAAGATTTAAACCTTTCACTTCAAGAAATAAAAGACTATATTACAAAACATAATATGGAAATACTTGAAAATAAAGAACAACAAGTTACTAATAATTCGAAAGACATATCTAATTATATATTAAATAATTCTAAGTATGATATAGAGTTATCTGACTATAAAACTTTCTTAGAAAATAATGGATTATCATCACTACAATTTCCATATGGCAAAGCAATGAAGGAAAACAAGGCTAGATATTATTTAATTAGTAAAAATGGTAAGTATTATACAGATATGATTTTTAATATTGAAAATCACATATTAGATAGTGGACCATTAGCTGTTGAAAATGATGATGAATTAAGAATGATAATAAAACAACTAGAAAAAAATCAATTTAAAGAAGTAAAAATCTTTATCGATAATTCTGTAAACAAAAACATTTTAGAAAGACTAGAAAGAGTATTAAATATTACTAAAATAGAAGAAATTGAAGAAGATAAACAAAACAATTCTAGATATTTATATATAGAAGGTGTAAAATGAACAAATATGATATAAAAAAGATGAATGCTGCGGATTTTAGACTAATATATGGAATTTCCTTTGAACAACATCCAGATTACGAAAACTTTAAAAATGATATTTTTGATTACTACGCATTATATTTAAATGAAGAATACCAAACCATATTTTCTGTAGACAAATTAAATGATAATAGATTAACAATTATTTGGGAACTATTTGAGGATGAAGCTTTTAGAAAAGAATTATGTAATATTTTAAAAGAATATCCGTACATATCTTATTTTATTTATGTGATGAACAAAAACAATTTTTTGGTTACCTAGATAACTGCATTGAAGTAATTAAAGAAGAAGATAAATTTGAAAATTTAAATAATGTACACCAGATATTTTTTAAAATAAAAAGCTAATATACAATCAAGTAGGTGAACATTTAAAATAATTATAATGTTTATTAACAATTTTAAATATAAAAAAGATATGATATTTATCATAAAATAAAAAAACTAAATGTGTGAATTAATTTCACATTTTTTTCGTGTCAATAAAAGTCCAAAAATCACAAAAATGCATACTTTAAACCGCATATGTGCTAAAATATATGTTATAGATGACTGCTTAGGGTCATACAATTAATAGGGTGATATTATGTTTAAATACAATGGAATTAATATAAATTATAAAGACTATGGTAATAAAGATGGTCTTCCTATAGTTTATTTACATGGATGGGGACAAAATATTCAAATGATGGAACCAATTGCCAACCCATTAATTAAAACACATCACCTAGTTATTTTAGATTTACCAGGCTTTGGAACATCAGATGAGCCAGACTATGCTTGGACCTTAGATGATTATGTAGAAATGATTCATACACTACTCCAAAAGCTAAATATAAATAAACCAAATTTAATAGGTCATTCTTTTGGTGGTAAACTAAGCTTACTATATGCTTCAAAATACGAAGTAGATAAGTTAATGCTTCTAGCAAGTCCTTTCAAAGTAAGAATGAAAAAGCCATCTAAAAAAGTCCAAATATTAAAAAAGATTGCAACAATTCCAGGACTGGGAAAATTAGCAGAAACGATGAAAAAACACATAGGTTCAACCGATTATAAAAATGCCTCTCCTATAATGAGAGATATTTTGGTTAAACATGTTAATACAGATTTAACAGATGTTGCTAAAACAATAAGTTGTCCAACATTCATAATATGGGGAACAAATGATGAAGCAGTTCCAGTTAGTGATGCTCATGAGCTAGAAAAATTAATTAGAGATAGTGGCTTAGCAATATATGAAGGATGCACTCATTATGCATACTTAGAAAGACTAGGGCAAACAAATGCCATAATAGCATCATTCTTTAAGTAAGGAAGTGTCTAAATGAATATATTATTTTTCATAACAATTATCATTTATTTAATACATATATCTATAATAAGTACAAAATCTCTTCATATGTTACAACAAAATAGATATAACAGAGGATATCGTTACATAAAGTGGATTATCAAAAACTATAAAGATAATTTTATTAATTTAAATCTTTTATTTATTATATTTATTCTAACTTTATTAAGTCCATCTCTTAATACAATAAGCCCATATTTATTTATTATAATTTATTTGTTTTTAACATACGTCTTTATCGAAGAAAGAAAAAAAGAAAATTACAAATTACCATTAAAATATACTGCACGTATTAAAAGAATTATTGTAACCGATACAATTATCTATTTAATACCATCACTTATTATGCTACTAACATATAATGAGGAATATTTAAGTATATATTATATTATCTTAGGACTTATGTCTTATCTAAATTTATTCATAATAATGTTTGCAAACTTTATAAATCGTCCAGTTGAAAAATTAGTAGGCAAGCACTTTGAAAATCAAGCCAAAAATAAACTTGCTAGCATGACCAATATGGAAGTAATTGGTGTAACAGGTAGTTATGGTAAAACAAGTACAAAAAACATTTTACACGACATCTTATCAGTAAAATACAATGTATTTAAAACTCCAGCCAACTTTAATACACCATTTGGTTTAATGATTACAATAAATGAACATCTAGATAAGTATAATGACTACTTTATAGCTGAAATGGGGGCTTGTAAAACAGGTGAAATAAAAGAGCTATGTGATTTAGTTCATCCTAAATATGGTATTCTTACTAGAGTAGGCCTAGCTCATTTAGAAACATTTGGATCAGAAGAAGCGATACAGCATACTAAGTTTGAACTTATTGAATCACTACCAAGTGATGGTATAGGTATTCTAAATGGTGATGACGAAAAGCAGCTAAGTTACAAAATAAAAAACGACTGTAAAATTCTTTGGATTGGTATAGATAATCAAAAAGTAGATTGCTATGCTAAGGATTTAGAACTAACTTACAAAGGAACAAAGTTTAAAGTAAAATTTAAAAATGATGAAAAAGAATACGAATTTGAAACTAAGTTATTAGGTCGTAATAATATCTATAATATTCTAGCAGGCATTACACTAGGTAGAGAATTAGGTATTAGTATGACTAACTTACAAAAAGCTGTAAAAAGAGTATCACCTATTGAACATAGATTATCAATGAAAAAATACTATGATATTAATATAATAGATGATGCTTATAATTCAAACCCAATGGGATGTAAAATGGCTTTAGAAGTTCTAGCTATGATGCCAGGTAAACATATTATAGTAACACCAGGTATGATAGAAGTCGGTGCTAAAGAAGACGAAGTAAACAAGGAATTTGGTCGTCAAATAGCTGAAAGTACAGACGAAGTAATTCTAATTGGGGAAGAAAAAACTAAGCATATATATGAAGGATTGATAGAAAAAAAATTCCCTAAAGATAAAATTCATATATTAAACGACGTAATGGAGGCTTTTCCATTAATGTTGAAATTAAAAGATAAAGAAACATATGTATTATTAGAAAATGATTTACCAGATTCATTTAATGAAAAAATAAGGAGTGATAAAAAATGATTAAAGTAGGAGTAATATTTGGTGGTGAAACTGTTGAACACGAAATAAGTATCATTACTGCAGTTCAAGCAATGAGCTTTATGGATACAACAAAGTATGAGGTAGTACCTATCTACATTAGCAAAAATAGAAATTGGTATACAGGAAATGCATTAAAAGATATGGCTTCATACAAAAATTTAGAAGAAATACCAATGATTGCAAAAGAAGTAACATTAACTAAAAAAGATGATAAATTTATTTTACAAAAAAAACGTGGATTATTTAAAGGAATAGCTAATACAATTGATGTAGCTTTCCCAATCGTGCATGGTAAAGGAACAGAAGATGGCTCATTATCTGGGTATTTAGAAACTTTAGGAATACCTTATGTTGGTCCATCAATGTTAGGAGCTTCTCTAGGTCAAGACAAAGTAGTTCAAAAACAAGTTCTTGCTGCATCTGGAGTTCCAGTAGTAGACTATACATGGTTCTATGACCATGAATATCGCGATAATGAAGAAAAGATTATCAAAGATATCAAAAAACTTGGTCTACCAGTTATCGTAAAACCTGCTCGCCTAGGTAGTAGTGTTGGTATTGAAGTAGCAAAAACAGAAGATGAATTAATTAGTGCCATTGAAGAGGCAATCAAATACGATGAAAAAATTGTTGTTGAAGCGATGGTAAAAAATCTTATGGAAGTAGATTGTGCAGTTCTAGGTAATAGTGAAGAAATGGAGTGTTCCCTAACTGGTGAAATGTTAACAGATAATGACTTCCTTACTTTTGAAGATAAATATATCGGTGAAAGCGGAAATGGTGGTAAAAAAGGTGGAGCCAAAGGAAACAACGGTGGAAAAATCACTACTAGTGGATTCAAAATTCCAGCTGATTTAGACAAAGATATTGAAGAGGAAATATACGAAGTATCTAAAAAAGCCTTTAGAGCCTTAAATCTAAGTGGCGTAACAAGATTTGATTTCTTAATAGATAAAAAAGCAAAAAAAGTATACGTTAATGAGCCAAATACAATTCCTGGTTGCTTAGCATTCTTCTTCTTTACACCAAAAGGAAAAAAATATCCACAATTACTAGATGAATTAATAAAAGGTGCAATCAAAGAATATAAAGATTCACGTAAAAAAGTAACTAGTTTTGACTCAAATGTTCTAAGTACTTACAACGGATCAAAAGGAGCCAAAGGAGCTAAAGGTAAAATGATGTAAGATGGTCAAAAGACCATCTTTTTAAATTCGCCAATATCAAGTTAATCAAATTAGAAAGTCAATATTTTGAATCGAGATTTTACGTAAATTTACACTTACTTGAAATGATAAAACATGAAAAAAGATTTACAAACCCTATTAATTAAAGTATTATAATTATAGACAGTGGTACATTGTGGAGGAAAGTGGGGAATTTGAAAATGTTCATGGGCGAATATCATCATAATATTGATGAAAAAGGACGACTTATAATTCCTGCCAAATTCCGAACAGAACTTGGTGAAAAATTCATCCTTACTCGTGGTTTAGAAAAATGTCTCTACGTATATTCCGAATCCGAGTGGAATAATATAGTTGCCAAATTAAAAACTCTACCTTTTACCAAAAAAGACGTCCGTACGTTCATCAGATCCTTCTTTTCTGGTGCCACTGAATGTGAATTTGATCGTCAAGGTCGAATTAACATTACCTCCCCATTGGTTAGTTACGCCGGTATTACTAAAGAATGTGTAGTTATCGGCGCAAACGACCGTCTTGAAATATGGTCAGAAGAAGGATGGAATAACTTTTTCCTAGAAAACTCTGAAAAAATAGAAGACATAGCAGAAAATCTGTTTAATGGGAGTGAATTAAATGAAACATTATAGTGTATTACTAAAAGAATCCATAGAAGGATTAAATATCAAAGAAGATGGCATATATGTAGATGCTACATTAGGATATGGAGGACATAGTAGTGAAATTTTAAAAAAACTAACTACTGGCCATTTATATTCATTCGATCAAGACGAAGAAGCCATCCAAGATTCGAAAAAAAGATTAATGGGAATAGGTAATAATTTCACAATAATCTATAGTAACTTCGTAAATATGAAAGAAAAATTGAAAGAACAAGGTATTACTAAAGTAGATGGTATTATATTTGACTTAGGTTTATCTAGCCCTCAAATAGACAATAAAGATAGAGGTTTTACCTTTATGACAGATGCACCATTAGACATGCGTATGGATACATCCCAACCCCTAACAGCTGCTACAATAGTAAATACATATAGTATTGAAGAACTATCAAACATTTTTTTTATCTATGGCGAAGAGAAAATGTCAAAAATAATTGCTAAAAAAATAGTAAGTGAAAGACTAAAAAAAGAAATAAAAACTACAAAAGAGTTAGTAAAAATTATTGAATCAGCAGTCGGAGCAAAATATTTTAATAAAAATCATCCAGAAAGACAAATATTCCAAGCAATAAGAATTGAAGTTAATGGTGAATTAGATGTATTAAAAAAAGTTCTACCTGATGCAATTAATTTATTAAATAAATCTGGAAGAATATCAGTAATAACATTCCATTCTTTGGAAGATAGAATAGTAAAACAGATATTCAAGCAAAATAGTGAAGTTGACGATTTAGTAAAAGGACTTCCAATTATTCCAAAGGAATTTCAACCTAAATTAAAGTTAGTTAATAAAAAACCAATCCTACCTAGCGACGTAGAATTAGAAGAAAATTCACGAAGTAGGAGTGCAAAACTACGTATCGTCGAAAGGATATGATAATATGACAAACAAGGTTGTTAAAAAAAAGAAAAAGATAAAAAAATCAATTAAAGCCGAAAGGACAATTATTTTTATAATGCTTGCAATATTTGCAGCAATACCAACTTGCAACGTTTATACTAAAGCGAGATTATCAGAAACTAACATCGCCTTAGAAGAAGTGAAAAATGATATAAAAGACCAAGAACGTATTAATGAGAGCTTAAAAATGGAAATAAGCGAACTTGCATCTTTAGATACAATTCAAGAGGTGGCCGATGCCCATGGTTTGACATATCAAAATGGTAATATAAAAGTTGTCACTAATGAATAATACAAGGAGTTAATGTATATGAAAAGAAAGAATAATACAATAAATGTTAGTAAGTTAATTTTTGTTGTACTTGTTCTTTCTTTTTTTTCAATTGTCATAAAATTATGTCTTGTTTCCTTATCAAAAGAAACTAATGGTATAGACTTAACTGCATTTGTAGAAAATCGTAATACTGAAAAAGAAATAATTGAGGCTCAAAGAGGAACAATTTATTCATCTGATGGAGAAATATTAGCTCAAAGTATTAATTCTTATACAGTAATAGCAATTTTATCCGAAAGTAGAACAACTAATCCAGATAACCCTCAACATATCGTTGATGTAGATAAAACAGCTCAAGCCTTATCTGAAATATTAGGTGTTTCTAAAGAAATAATAGCTAAACGTATTAATGAAGGAATTTCATCAGGCGCATACCAAGTTGAATTAAGACCATATGGTTATAACATTAATTCACTTGTAAAAAAACAAATTGAAGCATTAGGATTACCTGGTATTGACTTTATTGAGGGAACTAAAAGATATTATCCCAAAAGTACATTAGCTCCATATATCGTCGGTTATGCTAGATTAAATGATGATGGTGATATGATAGGTGAAATGGGAATAGAAGCTTATTATAATGAGGAACTACAAGGTAAAGATGGATATACTATATATCAAAAAGATGCATATGGTTACTCAATGCCTAATACTCCAACTATCACCGAAGAAGCAGAACCAGGCCAAGATATTTATTTAACCATAGACAGTCAAATTCAGTTATTTGTTGAAAGTGGTATCAAAGAAATATCAGCTAACAACGAAATGGACTGGATTACATTTAATATTATGGATGCCAAAACTGGTGCTATAGTAGCATCAGGTTCTAATCCAACTTTTAATTTAAATGAACTAAATATTGAAAGTTATTTAAATCCTTTAACAACATATCAGTATGAACCAGGTAGTACTATGAAAATATTCTCTTTTTTAGCAGCAATGGAAGCCGGTATATACGATGGGACAGCTACATATGAATCTGGTTCTATTAAAGTTGATGATGCTACAATAAAAGACTTTAATGGTAAAGGATGGGGAACAATTTCTTATGATGATGGTTTCTCATATTCATCCAATGTCGCCGCAACCAAACTAGCACTAAGTCTTGGAAGAGAAAATCTATATAATTACTATACGAGTTTAGGATTTGGTAAAAAAACAGGAATAACATTACCTAATGAAGGCAATGGAGATATTGACTTCACGTATCGAACTGAGGTAGCAACAGCATCTTTTGGTCAAGGAATTACAACAACTCCTATTCAAAATCTTCAAGCATTAACTATCCTAACTAATAGTGGAATTGAAATCCAACCATATATTGTTGAAAAAATAGTTAATAGCAAAACTGGTGAAGTAACATATAAACACGAAATAACAGAATTAGGTAAAAAAGCTTCTGAAGAAAACGTTAATAAAATGTTAGACATGCTATACGATGTAGTTTATAGTGGCAAAACTGATGCCAAATTTTATCAAGCTGAAAACATAACCCTAGTAGGTAAAACAGGTACTGCTCAAATAACAGGAAATAATGGTCAATATATGACAGGAAAATATGATTACATAAGAAGTTTTGCTGGAGTATTCCCTTATGAAAACCCCGAATACATCGTTTATGTTTCTGTAAAAAGATATAATGGTAGTTATAGGGAATTTGCATCAATGGTAACCAAAGTAGTAGAAGAAATAGCTAAATATAAAAACATCACTGAATCAGTAGAAAAAATAGATACCAACAAAATAATTAAAATAAATAATTATATTAGCGCTGATACATCAATATCAGAAGAAAAATTAAAAAAGTTAGGACTTAATATCATCAAACTAGGTAATGGTAAATATGTAATAAATCAATATCCTGAAAAAGGAACAACCATATTAGCTGGTAACAAAGTATTCCTAGTAACAAGTGATACTACTTACACAATGCCCGATATAACTGATTGGAGTATAAGTGAAGTAACAACTTTATGCAAATTATTAAAAATAGATTTTAGTTATACAGGTTATGGAAACGTTAAAACGTCCAATATAGAAGCTGGTACAGAAATAACTCAAGATATGAAATTAGAGGTTACTTTAGAGTAATCTCTTTAACTTTATAAAATAAAAAAAATATATTATAATTTAAGTAGAAATGTGGTGATAGAATGACTTTAATAGAGTGTAAGGAATGTTCACATAAGTTAAGTGATAAAGCTAAAATATGTCCAAATTGTGGAGCTCCAATTTCTAAAGAAGAAAAAGACTTAGTAGAAATAACAATAAAAAAAGAAAAAACAAGCTTAATAACATATTTAATCTATTCACTAATATTTCTAAGTATTTTATTTCTAATTTCTTCTGACTTGATATTTCTCAAAAGCCTTAGATATGATATAACACTTCGACAATTACAATTTAGTACATATTACCAAGGATTTATTTCTTCATATCCTTCAATTATTAGCAATATAACATTTTTAGCTTGCTTATTAACTATCTTGTCTAAAAGATTCTATAATATCTCCAAATTATTGTTCTCATTAAATTCTGTAACATCAATTATATTATTTATCTATTTATATAATAATAATCTTCGTGTCGGTCTGTGTTTCTTTATTATATTTATAATAAATACTATAGCATTTCTTCTACCATCCATATATGAGATAAAAGAAGAAAAAGTAGAAATATCCAAAAAAGAAATAGAAAAAATATCAAAGAAAAATAAAAAAATAGAAACTATTTACACTAAAAAGATATTCAATAAAACAACCATAATTTTAGATATAATAGTCATTCTTATAAGTCTAGTATCCCTTTTAATAATAAACTATTATAATAGAAAAGATATCTATTCTGAAACAATTATTCAAGCTAACAGTGATTTTCAAATAGAAATAACAAATGATTACATAAATATTAGAGCATCAGCTAATACAGAATCTTCTATATTAGGAGAAGTAACTAAAGGAGATATATATAACGTTTTAGACATCTATGGTGGCCAAAACTATATTTGGTATAAAATTAATTATAAAAATCAAATAGGTTATATTGCTAGTAGCAGAGAAAATCCATATGTAAAAGAAACATATAACGATAAACTTGTAGTAAATATCTTCTGCACACAAGAGGAGAGTAGTTGTACAGACTTACTAGAATTCATTACTCGTTATCAAAAAAATACTAAACACTCTTTCTTAATTAATTATCTGGATATAACTGATGAACATAATAACAAAATATATAATCAAGCTTTAGAATATTATCAAGATGAAAACATAGTACCTTATATTTTAATTGGTACTAATAAAGTTCAAGGATATATTAATAATAAAAATGATTTAATTATTAAAGTAATTTCTGAACAAAAGAATAATACTACCAATATAGTTGATTTATTAAAAAAAGGAAATGACTTACCAGAAGTTACTATTATTGAAGAAAATCAAGAAGAAAAAATATCTGAAGATACAAAAAAAGATTCCAAATAGGAACCTTTTTTATATTCTTGTAATTTTTAAGAAATTAGTATGAGAATCTTGAGGGAAACCACCAACAACACAAACTAAATCGTTACTTTCTAATCCTAGTAAATCAGTAGCAGCTTTTACACCATCTTGTACTATATCATCTGTATCACTATACATAGGTACTAATTTAGTATAAACGCCCCATTTTAAAGCTAACTTACGAGCAACTTTACTATCTGTAATAGTAGCAACTATTAAAGCATCTGGTCTTAAAGAAGCTATATCTAAAGCAGTTTTTCCTGTTAAAGTTGAAGCAACAATTGCTTTAATAGGTAAATCCATAGTAGCATTAACTGCACATTTAGCAATAGTATTATGTATTTCAGTACCAGTTAACTTAAATTCATCTAAATTATACTTAGTAACTTTTTCTACATTTTCACAAATACTAGACATAGTTTGAATAGTTTCAACAGGATAGTTACCTATAGTAGTTTCATCACTTGTCATAATAGCATCACATCCAGCTATAACAGCATTGGCAACATCAGTTACTTCTGCATTAGTAGGACGTATATTAGTTTTCATAGAATACATCATTTGTGTAGCCATAATAACACCCTTACCATAAGCATGACATGTATCAATCATCATTTGTTGATATAAAGGTAAATTTTCTACACCAGTTTCAATACCTAAATCTCCACGAGCAACCATAATATAGTCAGAAGCTTCAACTATCTCTTCAAGATTATCCATTGCATATTGAGTTTCAACTTTAGATATAATTGGCATATCAGGTCTACCATATTCTTTACATAATTCTTTAACTTGTCTAATATCTTCAGCACTATTAACGAATGATATAGCTAAATAATCTCCATCATTTTCACAAGCATATTTAATGTCTTCTTTATCTTTTTCAGAAATATAAGGTACATCAAGTTTAATACCAGGTAAGCAAACACCTCTACGAGACTTAATAGTGCCTGAATTCATTATTTCACAAGTAACACCATCTTCTTCAACAGAAGTAACAATCAACTTATAGAAACCATCATCTATTAAGATAGTAGAACCAACTACTAAGTCTTTTAATACATTAGGATAATTAAGTGTAATACTATCACTAGTACCATCATGTCTATCTTCACCATCGGATTCAACTATTCTAATATATTCTCCTTTTACAAGTTCAATCTTATCATCTACAAATGAACAGGTTCTTAAATCAGGACCCTTTGTATCATAAAGGATTGCTATATTAGCACCAAGTTCTTCATTAGCTCTTTTTACTAATGATTCATCTAATTTTCTTTCTTCTATAGTAGCATGAGAAAAGTTAATTCTTGCTACGTTCATTCCAGCTTCTACGATTCCTTTGAAATTTTCCCAAGTTTGTGTAGAAGGACCTATACTACATATTATTTTAGTTTTTTTCATATTTATTCCCCTTTCAAAAACGAACTCACTCATAATAGCATTTTTTTCATATTTTGTCTACATTTTCCATAATAAAAGTAGGTATAAAACCTACTTATTAACTATATCTTCAGGATCTAACTCAATATCACGACGAGTAAGTATTTCATATCCATTTTCTGTTACTAGCACAGTGTGTTCGAAATGAGCACTATTTTCTTCGTCATCTGTAACGATAGTCCAATCATCATCTAACATATAAATATCTGCAGTTCCTAAATTTAACATTGGTTCAACAGCGATAACATTACCAGTATGTAAAACAGGACCTCTACGTTCAACACCATAATTAGGAACATCAGGCTCTAAGTGTACTTTATCGCCAACACCATGCCCAACAAGCTCTTTTACAACTCCTAAGTTGTATTTATGAGCAACTTTTTGTACAGCATGTCCTATATCACCAGTTGTGCACCCATCTTTAATTGCATTTAATCCAGCCATCAAAGCTTCTTCTGTTCTTTCAAGCAATTTTATATCTCTTGGACTACCTTCACCAACGATATAACTCCAAGCAGAATCTCCGTGATATCCTTTGTAACAAGCACCAATATCTAATTTTACAATATCACCATTTTTTAAAGTTCTATGTCCTGGTATACCATGAACAACTTCATCGTTTACACTAATACATATACTTCCAGGGAAACCATATAAACCTTCAAAAGAACAAGTACATCCTTTACTTTCTATAAACTTTTTAGCTAGGACCTCTAATTCTTTAGTACTAATCCCTGGTTTAATAAATTGTTGCAAATATCTATGACATAAACCAACAACTTTACCAGCTTCTCTTAATTTATTAATTTCATCTTCAGTTCTTACAACTATCATAAAATCATCCCCTCAACATCCAACATTATACCACAAATACAATTTATAAAAAATATCTTGTATATGCTATAATAAAAAAGAAGGTGAAAATATGCAAAAAATAAAAGAATTTTTAGATAATGTAAAAGCCAAATTATTAAGCGAAACCGAAATACGTTCTTTTTTATTATCATTAAATAAGAAAGATTTTCTATCAATGATATCTTCTTCTAACGATAACGATCCTCAAGGTATGCCAGATATAGATATTGAAAATATGACTCAAAACCACGTTACAATTATCTCCGAAATAATAGGGGATTTAACTTTAAATGATAAAAAAGAAGCATTACTTAATATTAGCAATGACTTTTATACTATAGAACAATTAATCTTTAAATCATTACCCATTAAAGATGCAACAGAAGTATTTATAAGTAACCCTTTAAAATATAAAGATGATATAACAAATTATATTGAAACACCTCGTCAAAGTAACGAAAAAGACCATTTAATAGCAACAATCTTATCAGATGAAAATTTATATAAATTATTTAGTGAAGAAGAACGTTTAATTTTTAAATCGTTAATTAGTAATAATCTAATTATCTTAGAAAGACAATATAATTTATGTAATGTCACATATGATGATTTAAAAAATGCCTTAGCTCGATATCTTGCCAATATTGATTATCATCAAAGTAAGACTATTAATCAAGGAATTCATGAAAAAATAAGTTCTAAAAATATTTACCAAATATTTATTGAAGTAAATAAAGGACTAAAAAGAATAGATTCTCCAACTTTGGGAGAAGAGGATATAATAAGTAAGCTAGAATTGCCTTTTGAAAAGTCAGTAATATTTTTAGAACAATGTTTAAATCTAACCGATGAAGAAATAGCATCTCTACTATTAAAGTACTATCCTAGTAATAAAGATTTAATTATTACTAAAGATATTAATCAATTAGTTAACATAGTAAGTGATTTATCTCTATTAGAAATTGACCAGTAAACTCATCAAAAAAACACTCTACTTTAGAGTGTTTTTTAAGGTCTTAAGAATCCAAAATAACTTATATTTCTTAATATTCCAAAAATTATCGTTATCAATAACAATAGTATCCAAATAACATTAGGTATTCTTTTAATTATTTTATCTTCCTTATTCCAAATATAAAGATATATTTTATAACTTACACAAACTCCTATAAAAGGCAATAACATAAAAACCAATTGATTATATCTAAATGCCTCATAGAAGTTTAAATTTAGTAATGAGAATAAACATCTAGTTATTCCACACCCAGGACAATAATATCCAGTTATTTTATAAAAAATACAAGGAATACTAAAAGAATATTGATTGTTTAAATAATAATATCCAATAAAGATAAATAAGCAAATACCTACTATAAATATAACTTTTTTAATTCTATCTTTCATTATTGATTAGAAAACTTATTTAAATCACTTTGTAATAAGCAATAGTTAACAATTCCCAAACCAAATATTCCTAGTACTATGTATAAAACAGAATTATCTGAAATACCTTTACCATAATTTTGACCAGCTGTATATAGTTTTTTTGCCATTTTGTAATACCAATAATAACCATAAATACCACATGTTAATAAAGTAAATAGAAATGCCATAATTCCAGAAGTATCTTCTGGTGTTCCAGCAGCTCTATTTATATCATCAGTTAATACAACAAACCAATATATACCATAAATACCACAAGTTAAAAGAGATAATAATATAGCTAATCCAACGTTTCTATTTTGAACACCTGGTGCTGCACCATAGTTACTATAGGCTCCTTGAGTACCTTGTTGATTAAAGTTAGGATTATAGTTTTGTTGAGTATTTTGTTGATTAAAGTTAGGATTATAGTTTTGTTGAGTATTTTGTTGATTATAATTTTGATTAACGTTTTGTTGCATATTTGGTTGATTAACATTTTGTGCTAAAGGAGTACCACACCCCACACAAAAAGATGCATTTCCAACATTTTCCTTACCACAATTAGGACAACAATTATTCATCTTCACACCACCTTCCTATATTCATTATATAATACGAATAAAAAAATTAAAATAATTTCTTTATAATATTCGAAAATAATAACTACCATTAATACTTTTTTTGCTATAATTAGAAAGGTGATTATATGAAAATAATAATAGTTGGAGTAGGTAAATTAGGCGAATACCTAGCTAAAAGCCTAGTAAAAGAAGGTCATGCTGTTACTTTAATTGACCTAAATTTTGATACTAATCAAGATATCATAAATAATGAAGACTTAAATTACATAAACGGTAATGGCCTAGATGCTAATATATTAATAGAAGCCGGTATTAAAGATACAGACCTTTTAATAAGTGTTATGGATCAAGATGAGCATAATACAATATGTTGTTTATTAGGTAAAAAACTAGGAGCTAAACATACCATAGCTCGTATCCGTACACCAGAATATGCTAATTCTACTGAAATTCTAAAAGATGACTTAGGCTTATCTATGTCTATAAA
The DNA here is from genome assembly GCA_964545885.1 of uncultured Muribaculaceae bacterium. Lineage (GTDB taxonomy): Bacteria > Bacillota_I > Bacilli_A > RF39 > UBA660 > Coprovivens. Next base: position 18,032 of record CAZJHG010000003.1, read on the forward strand.
TCCAGAAAAATTAACTGCTAATCATATTGCTCGAATTCTAAGTATTCCAAGTGCATTAGATGCAACTATCTTCTTTAAAGGTCGTATTCTAATGATTTCAGTCAAAGTAAAAGACAAAAGTATTTTAGAAGGACTTACTATCAATGGTTTATCGAATCGTGTAAATGGTAAAATAATCGTTTGTGCTATTGAAAGAAACAACGAAATAATTATTCCTCGAGGTAATACAAAAATCCAAGAACACGATATCGTTCATATTACAGGAGCTCGTAAAGATATAAATGAATTTTTAAAATTTGCTAAATTATCAGAACAAACTAAGAAAGTAATTATTAGTGGTGGTTCCAATACTGCCATCTACCTTGCCAAATCACTAGTTGAAATGGACATGGAAACTAAGATAATCGAAATAAACGAAGAACGTTGTGAATTTCTAAGTGAAAAGTTACCAGAAACTTTAATTATTCATGGAGATGCTTCAAATCAAAATCTTCTATATGAAGAAGAACTGGATAAATGTGATGCCTTCATCTCTCTAAGTAATATCGACGAAGAAAATATTATTTCATCTATGTTTGCTTCCATGTTAAATGTTCCTAAAATAATAACCAAAGTTAACCACATTAATTTAGATGGAATAATTGAAAAAGCCAACATTGATACTGTTATAACACCTCATAAAATAGCTACCAATCAAATAGTAAAATATGTTAGAGCTATGCAAAATGGTGAAAATAGTAGTTGTGAATCAATTTATAAATTTGATGATGATAAATTCGAAATGCTTGAATTCAATATCAAAAAAGACTTTAAAGAATTAAATACTAAAATAAAAGATATGAAATTAAAAGATGGTGTCCTTATCGCCGCTATTCTCCGTAAAGAAAAAATAATTTTTCCAAGTGGTAATGATGAAATACTACTAAGAGATACTATTATTGTTATTGATAAAGATTCTAAAATCAAAGATATCAACGATATATTGGAGTAGCTTATGAGAAATAAACTAGTATATAAATATTTAGGTAAAGTTTTAATTGGTTTCTCAATATTACTAATTTTCCCTATAATAGTATCCTTAATATATAAAGAAAGTATAATACCATTTCTAATTCCCTCACTAATTAGCTTAGTATTAGGATTATTACTAAATTCAATAAAATCAGATAATAAAAATCTCTATGCCAAAGATGGTTTTGTTATCGTAACAACATCTTGGCTCTTAATAAGTCTTATTGGTTCAATACCATTTATGTTAGGAGATAATCTATCATTCTTTAATGCTTTTTTTGAAACTGTATCTGGATTAACCACTACCGGAGCCACTATTTACGAAGATGTCGAACATCTAACTCATAACTTATTATTCTGGCGTTGCTTTACACACTTTATTGGTGGTATGGGAGTCCTTGCTTTCGTTATGGCTATCGTACCATTATCTAAAAATGATAAATCGATGCATGTCTTAAAAGCAGAAATGCCAGGGCCGAGTGTTTCAAAACTAGTTCCTAGTATCAAAAAAACCTTATTATACCTATATGGTATCTATGTTGGTTTAACACTACTATTAACAGTTTTACTTCTAATAGGAGGTAACAAACTATTTGATAGTATCTTAATATCAATGTCAACAGCAGGTACGGGAGGATTCTCACTATTAAATAGTGGACTTGCTACATATAGTTCATATACTCAATGGATTATCACTATATTTATGTTCTTATTCGGAGTTAACTTTAATATATATTTCTTAATTCTAATGAAAGATATAAAGAACGCTTTAAAAAGTGAAGAATTAAAAACTTATATTTTAATTTATATCTGTGCCGTAATCTTTATATTAGCTAATACATATTATATGTTCGATACTTTTAGTGAAGCCTTAAGACAAAGTGCATTCCATATTTCATCGATAATGACTAGTACAGGATTTTCTATCGGCGATATTAATATCTATCCAACATCATGTCGTATTTTAATATTATTTTTAATGTTAGTAAGTGCTTGTGCTGGTAGTACCTGTGGTGGATTTAAAATATCTCGTTTACTTATTTGTATAAAATCTATAAAAAGAGATATTCTTAAAACATTCCATCCAAATTGTGTTAGAACAATTACTTTTGAAGGCAAAAAAGTAGATGAAGAAACAGTAAAAAGTACTAGGTCATTTTTATTACTATATATTGGTATTATTATTTTACTAATGTTCTTAGTGAGTTTCGATGGCTTTACTTTAGATCAAACAATCAACGCCGTCTTTACAACATTTGGTAATGTTGGATTATGTTTTGATATATCAAACTTTGCATTATTTAGTAATTTTTCTAAAATTGTCTTAAGTATTGGAATGCTATTTGGTAGATTAGAAATATTTCCAATAATAGTATGGGCAAGTAGCTTAAAAAGATAAAGTCCTTTGGTTCAAAGGGCTTTTTTTAATGATTTTTAATAAAAATATTATTTACAAAAAAATATTCAACATGTTAACATATACTTGTTGTATAGGAATTAGAAAGAAGAATGCTTATGCTAGAATTAAAAAAAATAACAAAAGTTTATGAAGTAGCCGATTTAAAACAAAAAGCTTTAAATAAGATAGATATAAAATTCCGTCAAAATGAATTCGTATCTATTCTCGGCCAAAGTGGTAGTGGTAAAACTACTATGTTAAATATTATTGGAGGATTAGATGGTTATACTAGTGGAGACTTAGTAATAAATGGAACATCTACTAAAGAGTTCACAGATCGTGATTGGGATACATATCGTAATCACCGTGTCGGATTCGTATTCCAAAGTTACAACCTAATCCCACATCAAACCGCTTTACAAAACGTTGAACTAGCTCTTACATTATCTGGTATAGATAAAGAAGAACGAAGAAAAAGAGCTATCGCAGTCTTAAAAAAAGTAGGTCTTGGTAATCAGATACATAAAAAACCAAACCAAATGTCCGGGGGACAAATGCAAAGAATTGCTATCGCTCGTGCTTTAGTAAACGATCCAGACATCTTACTTGCTGATGAACCAACTGGAGCACTAGACTCAGAAACAAGTCTTCAAGTAATGGACCTTCTAAAAGAAATTGCCAAAGATAAATTAGTAATCATGGTAACTCATAATCCAGAATTAGCAATAAATTATTCTACACGTATTGTTAAATTATTAGATGGTGAAATCGTTGATGATACTCATCCATTCGACGGAAAAGAAGAAGTAGTTGAAGAAGAATCAGTAAAAAAGAAAAAATCTAAAAAGACATCAATGAGTTTTAAAACAGCTTTTGGACTAAGTCTTAATAACTTATTAACTAAAAAAGGTCGTACTATTTTAACTGCATTTGCTGGAAGCATCGGAATAATTGGTATCGCCTTAATATTATCTCTTTCAAATGGTATTCAAGAGTATATTGATAAAACAGAAGAAGAAACACTAAGTTCGTATCCATTAACTATTCAAAAAGAATCAGTTAATATGTCAGCATTACTTGAAACATTTGCTGGTACTAAAGAAGAAAAAGACTATAATGACGACAAAATCCATTCAGTAAATATCATGGGTGACTTATTTACTTCATTAACAGCTGAAGTAGAACATAATGACCTAAAAGCATTTAAATCATATATTGAAAGTGATAAAACAAACATCAAAGACTATGTAACAGATATAAAATATGGTTACAACGTAACATTAAATTTATATAAAAATGATTCAGAAAAAGTAACTAGAGTAAACCCTACAACAGTATTTGATGCTCTAGGAATGAACACATCTAGTATGTCAAGCGTCTATAGTACTTATATGTCTAACTACGATGTATTCTTTGAAATGCTAGATAATGAAGAATTAAACAAACAACAATATGACTTAGTAGATGGTCACTGGCCAGAAAACTATAATGAAATGGTTTTAGTAGTAGATAAAAATAATCAAGTATCAGACTATACTTTATATAGTTTAGGTATTCTAGATCAAGAAGAACTATCTAAACAATTTACTAATATGACAACTGGTGGTGAAGTTAACTTCGAAGAACATTCATATTCAACAGATGAAATCTTAGATTTGACATTTAAACTAGTCCTAAATACTGATTACTATGAAAAACAAGGTAAAATATGGATAGATAAATCATCTGATCAAGAATATATGAAAAAAGTATTAGAAAATGCTGAAGAAATTAAAATAGTAGGTATTATCAAACCTAATGAAGAAGCTGTAACCGCTGGTAATGCATCCTATGGTATGGTAGGATATACTCATGCTTTACAAGAACATTTAATAAACAAAATAAATGAGACAAAAATAGTTAAAGAACAAAAAGAAAATCCAGAAAAAAATATTTTCACTGGAACAAAATTTACTACTAATGCAACATTTGACATAAATTCATTAACAACAGAGCAAAAAAAACAACTAGCATCATTATCACAAGCTGAACAAATTGCTTACATTCAAAGTTTAACTGAAAATATGTCATCAAGCTATGAAGAAAACTTAAATAAGTTAGGAGTAGTTGATTTAGCAGAACCAGATTCAATTAGTATTTATCCAAAAGACTTCGACTCTAAAGAAGAAATTACTAAAATAATTGATGAATACAACGAAACATTACCAGAAGGAGAAGAACTAACTTATACTGATGTTGTTGGTATAATGATGACTTCTGTCTCTACAATAGTTGATGTAGTAAGTAGTGTTCTAATTGCTTTCGTTGCTATTAGTTTAATAGTATCTTCGATTATGATAGCTATCATAACATACATCTCAGTAATCGAAAGAACAAAAGAAATAGGTATTTTAAGAGCTATCGGAGCTTCTAAAAAAGATATATCTCGTGTCTTTAACGCCGAAACATTTATTGAAGGACTAACAGCTGGAGTAATGGGAATTCTTGTAACAATTATTCTAAATATTCCAATTAATATGATTATTAAAAAAGTAGTTAATATAAGTAATATCTCAGTATTACCTATAGGTGGAGCAATAACACTAATTATAATAAGTGTAATCCTTACCGTAGTAGCTGGCTTAGTACCTGCTAAAATAGCATCTAAAAAAGACCCAGTAGAAGCACTACGTACAGAATAAAAATAATAATAAAACACTCAAACAAAGTAGACACACCAAGTAAAAGTGTCTACTTTTTATTTGCTCAAATTCTAATGTTTAAGTACTAGGAATCAACTAATATATTAATCTCCAAATTCAAAATAATTCCACTTGACAAAAATATCCTATTGAAAGTAAAATCAATATAGATAGTAGAGGAGTGTATTTATGAAAAAATTGAAGTATTTTATATTTAGTTTAGTTTGCTTATTAAGTTGTAATATAGTATTTGCAGCAAACGAAGTAGTAATCAAAAGTATAACTGCAGTATATGATGAAGAAAGTGACATTTTAGTATCAGAAAAAGATAACTTACATAGTGTTACTTTCAACGATAAGAATCAAAAGGTTGAATACAAAGTTATAATAGAAAATACAACTGATGGAGATATATCCATAGCTGATATTAACTTATCTACTCCAACAGAAGAGTTTTTAAATTATGATATTTCCGGTATTTTAAAAGATGATGTATTATCTGCAAATGAAACAAAGGAATTCATAGTATCACTAGAAACTATTCAAATGGATGGTTGGGGACGTAACTTTAATGATGAACTCCTAACAAGTATAGAATTTGCAAATCATATGACTAATTCAGATGCAATAGATTTTATAGCTAATCCAGATACAATAGATTTTATAGTTTGTATTGTTGGTCTAGCAGTTATATCTGCTTTAGTTTATATATCAACAAAAAAATATAAACATGGGAAATATATAGTTTTAGTAATAGGATTGGTATCTTTACTACCTATGGTTAAAGCTAAGGATTCTATAACTTTAAGTTTTAAAATAAATGCTAGTTTTGAATCACAAAATATTATGGAGACGAGATTTGAAGAACCGAAAATTTTTAGTTTAGGTTATGGTCCACCTAACTTAGGTGGGAAAGATTGTTGGAAATATGATGGATATATAAAAAACATATATATACAAAACGAATTTAATGAAATAAAAGATTATGTGTATAAATATGATATATCGGAGTCAAAAAATGAGAAAGTAATTGCCTATTTAGTAAGAAACGAAGAAAATAATAAATATTATGATTTATATTTACAAGCCGATGGTATTATATATGCAAATCAAGATTCTCGTGGTTATTTTGCAGGAATGCAAAACCTTGATAATATTGATAATCTAACAGGATTAGACACAAGTAACGTTACTGATATGAGCGCAATGTTTTATAATACTGGGTATTATAGCGATGTTTTTGCTTTGGATTTAAGTGGTTTTAATACAAGTAAAGCTCTTTCAATGGATGGAATGTTTAATAATACAGGTTACAACAATTCTAACTTTACATTAGACTTAAGTAATTTTGACACAAGTAACGTAACTAATATGTCTTATATGTTTTGGGCAACAGGCTACAACAGTTCCCGCTTCACATTAGATTTAAGCAGTTTCAATACAAGCAATGTAACAGATATGTCTAGTATGTTTTTTGAAACAGGGCATAATAGTACAAACTTTACATTAGATTTAAGCAATTTCGATACAAGCAATGTAACAGATATGTCTTATATGTTTTATGCTACAGGAGACTACAGTTCTAACTTTACATTAGATTTAAGCAGTTTCAATACAAGCAATGTAACAAATATGTCTAGTATGTTTATTTGCACAGGATACAAGAGTTCCAACTTTACTTTAGACTTAAGTAACTTCGATACAAGTAACGTAACTAATATGAGTTATATGTTTGATTCAACAGGCTACAGCAGTTCCCGCTTCACATTAGATTTAAGCAATTTCAATACAAGTAATGTAACAAAGATGAGTGGAATGTTCTCTAATACAGGGCATAATAGTACAAATTTTAACACTTCTATAACCATAAGCAATCCTAATGTTACTGATTATTATAGCATGTTTTATGAAACGGCAACAAAAACTGGTTCCAAAATAACAGTAAACTACACTAGTGCTACAAGTTCTTTGGTAGACAAAATGATTGCTACTAAATCATCAAATTCCAATGTCATAAAAGGTGTACAAGTAGATTAATTAAAATATCAAGTATGAATACGCAAACAAAGCATTCATACTTTTTTCTTTGCAAAAATAAATATTGCCATTAAATCATAAAAATTATATAATAAATACAGAATAAGGTAGTGATACTATGCAAAGAAAATACATATATTTATTAGTTATAGTCTTAACCATAGTTCTTGTTGTATACAATCATTTTATCGGCTTGTCATCTACTAAGCCATCCGTAGAATTAGACAATAGCCCAGTTATTGAAGAAACTCAAAAGAATACTGAAGTTAAATATAATTTAAAAATAGATAATTATCAAAATGATGAAAAAGATATAATCTATTCATATAAAATAACTATTCCTGAAATATCAGGAGCATATAAATATAGTAAAAATAACGAAGAATCATATTTAATATTTACTGCCAATGGTGAAGCAGAAGTAACTTTAAATAGTAATGATTCTTTAACAATCTATGAACTACCAGAAGGAATAAAATATAAGATAGAACAGATTACTGACGTAAGTGAAAAATATACAACTAAGACCGATGAAACAAATGGAACAATTATTGAAGGAATTATCAGCGAAACTAACAATATTAAATTTACTAACGAAACAATTATTTCAGAAGAACCAGTAAAGAAAAATCCGTTCACTAGTGACAATCACTACTTAGCATTATTCGTTTTCATATATGCCGTAATTATAAGTATAGTAGCAACTAGAATAAAAGTTAAAAGGTTTGAATAAAGCCTTTTTTTCTTTCCAAAAATTAACATTGTAAAATATAATTCTTTTAGTATAATAAGTAAACAAAGGAAGTTTACTATGAAAAAACAAATACATATTATCCAAGGAATAATTATACTTCTTATAATATTTATAGCATTATTAATATCAATAAAATTTATTTACAAAATAAATAATGAACAAGTAGATACATCATATATGTGGAATATTAATTTAACAAACTTAAAAATTACAGAAGGAAGTATAGAAGGTACAACAAAGTTAGAAAATAATACATTAACTACTGAAGTAACTTTAAAGAAAGAAAAAGAATATTATGAATTTACTTTTGATATAGAAAATACAGGTACTTTAGATGCTATAATAGACAACATTAATTTATTTGTAGACAATAAAAAAAATATTCTAACTTATAAAGTATCATATCTAGATGGCACATCACTAAATAAAGGAGATGTCTTAAAATCTAACACCAATAAAACTATCTTAGTACGAATAGATTATCCTAAACAAACAAATAAAATATATGATGAATTAACTCTAAAAATAACATTAAGCTTAATATATAAAGCAATTTATTAATATTGTATTTAACCTCTACTTATTATATAATTTAAAGTAGAAGGATAAAGGGTAGTAAGATGAAACAAAGTATTAGTAAAAATATTAAAAGTACTATGTTAATACTTGAAATTATAGTATTTATTTATATAATATCTATCTTTATATTTAAAGATTATATAAGTACATTAATAAATCCTCTTAATGTGGCTTTTTTCATGTTATTAACTTTTTTTTCAATATTATTACTCGGCTTTAAAAAAGCAAAAAAAAGTAAACTAAAAACTAAAATTAATAACATTTTTATAATAGTATCATCTGTATATTTAATAAGTATCTATTTATTAGGAAATGCTACTGGTTTTTATAATAATTCTTTTAGTATAAGTAATACTATATATCTTGTTTTATATTTAGTATTAAGTGAAATATTTAGATATATCTTTATATCAAAATGTAATAAAACTACTAGTAATCAATATATAATGACCTTTTTATATGTATTATTTGATTTATTAGTTATCTCATCTTTAGGGCCTACTAATATTATAAAAATAACTGATATATTATCTCTAACATTTATCTCTTTAATAAAAAATTCTCTACTAAGTTATACAACATATAAATATGGATATAAATCGTGTTATATATATTCTTTTATAATAGGCTTAATGCCTATAATTGCTCCAATATATCCTGATTTAAGCAATTATATTAATGTAGTATTCTCTCTAACTTATTCAGCTATTATTTTCTATAATATAAGTAAACCAAATAGAAAAGAAGAGGAAGAAACAGCAAACACTTATAAAAAGAATATCTTATTTTATTTAGAAAGAGTTCTTTTAGTATTTATTATAATAATAATATTTTTAGTATCGGGCAATTTCAAGTATTCAATATCAGCTGTAGCATCTGATTCTATGTATCCATATTTAAAAAAAGGTGATGCTATTATTCTTGAAAGAGTAGATGAAAAAAACCAAAATGAATTAATAAAAGGTGATGTAGTAGCATTTGAACAAGACGGAAAAATAGTAATTCATAGGATATTAACTATCGATACAATAGATGGTGAAGATTATATAACAACAAAAGGTGATAATAATAACACAAAAGATGTACAAAAAAAGACAAAAGATGATATAATAGGAATAGTAAGATATAGGATTCCGTATATAGGCTATCCATCTATAGAAATATCTGAAACAAAGAATAAATAAGGAGTATGGGGTATGAATAACAAAAAAACAATAACAATTTGCTCAATTATTGCTCTAGTAGTTCTTGCTATAGTTATAATAATTACCTTGATGTCTGACTTAGTTGGCTTCAGTATCATATTAGGAACTCTATTTATAATTTTAACAGTTTGTCTAGGTATATATTTAAGAGAAGAACCTGATGAATATAGTTTATTTATAAAGAATAAAAAAAGGATTTTAAGAACTTACGATTCAATTATTGTTGAAGTAGAAGATATCCCTAATATAGCTGGTAAAAATATAATTAAAGTTAAATCAATAGAGGATCTTGTAGATGCTCAATTAGAACTTAGAGAACCAATATATTATAAGAATGATAATGATTCTTGCTTCTTTATGTTATTACATTATAATGAAGCTTGTATATATATATTGAAAATGAATAGTGGAGTAGTATCACCAACTGAACAATCAATAAGGTATATGAAAGAAGATAAAGAAAGTAAGGAAACTTCTAATATTTTGGATAATGTTGAGAATACAATTGTATATAAGTTAGATGAACTAAGAAGTTTTAAAATTTCTCCAATTAGAAGTGAGCAAAAAATAGAAGTAATCGATGATACTGCAATAAAAGAAGAGTTAGAAGAAGCCAAAGAACATCACATTACTAAAGAAACATTAGAAGATGAAATATCTAAGACAATGTATATCAACGACTTAAAAGAAAAAATAAGACAGTTTGAAGAGGAAGAACTAGAAAAGGAAAGAGCTATTTCTAATACTCAAGAAATAAAAATAATTCCAGAAGAAAAAGTTAAGAGTAAGAAAAAAGAAACTGTTGTTAAAAACACAAAATCAACTACAGCTCAAACAAAGAAGACAACTAAAAAGAGTTCTACTCCTAAAAAAGTTACTCACCAAACAAGACGTACTAGTAAGTATCAAAATAAAAAGTAATTAAAGAATGAGCAATCATTCTTTTTTGAATAATTTAAAATTCATAAAGTAAATATAAGCTAATTTATAGTCCATATTTATACAATGTAAAGAATTGATTTAAAAAAGTAAAATCATATTCTAAGCAATTGATTTTACTTTTTTTAGTAAGTATACTAAAAATGAAAGAAATATTCGGAGGTAATAAAATGAAAAAGAAATATTTTATGATAGCAGTGATAATCTTACTAACAATAATAAGCGCTATCACAGTAGTTAAAGTTATCACTGACTTAAAAAAAGAAACTAAAATAAAAAATGAAGTACAAAAAATAATTGAGATATTAGAATCAGACACAATAGATAAAACAGAATTGATAGATATATTAGATAGAAGAGTAGTTACTAAAGGCAACTATGTAGAAGTAGAAAACAGCATTAAATTATATTATAAAGATTTATATGATGATATAAGTAATCTAACATTTTTAATAAATGAAGATAATTATTCTAATTATTTAACGTCAGCTAATTTAAAAGAAGACAGACCAAATTTTATAAAATCTAAAGATAATCTTCAAAATACCGAAGCTCAAATTAACGAAGTATATACAGAATTAACTAATCAATTAACTGATAAATCAATAATTATGTCATATATAATAGATAAGGATGTTAAAACATATTACAAGGATTTTTATTATACTTTAGTAAAAGATTATATATCTGAAAATTGGCAAGAAGATTTATCTAGTAAAAAAAATATTACTTTAAAAATAATTCAAACATATAATGAAGCATTAGATTTTCTAGTAGCTAACAAAGGTCATTGGAAACTTAATAACGATTTAATAACTTTTGATGATACAACTTTATATGAGGAATATTTATTAATAACAGGTAAACTAAAAGAAGCTAGTGATAATTAGCTTCTTTTAAAATTCTATTTTAATTTCTTTGGTATCAAATCTAAGTGGTTCAATAGGCTTATAGTCGAACAAGTATGCCATCAAATTAGTAGGGAATGTCTGAATCTTAGTATTATATTTATTTATATCCGTAGAATAAATTCTTCTAGCAGCTTCGATTTCACTTTCTACTTTAGATAGTTCATTTTGTAAATTTAAATATAGTTCACTAGCTTTCAAATCAGGATATTTTTCTACTAAAGAAATACATTTATTATAGTAAGAATTTAATTTATCTCTATCATCAGCACTACCTGTTTCTTCAAAACTATTTCGAAGTTTAACTATTTCCTCTAGTGTTTCCTTTTCATGCCTACTATAAGCTTTAACGCATTCTACTAAGTTAGGTATCAAATCAAATCTCTTTTTTAAATAAATATCTACTAAGGAACTAGCTCTTTCTACTTTTTTATAAGACCTTACTAAAGAATTATATATTAATATAAATATTACAATAAATATTAGTAAGACTATTAAACACCATACAAATATATCCATATTATTACCTCTCAATTTCATCTAATTTATTTATTATTTCTTCTATAATTTCAGTCATACCATCTAACATTTTAAAATAGTAAGCAATACTTAAAGCTTCTTTTTTTATGTCGTTTGGATGTGGTTCAAATAATGAATCGCTATGGAACCTAAAAAATAACAATCCTTTAATTAATCTAAATTCATAAAAATAACCAAAATTATTATATAATTCTAATATTTTATTTGTTAAAGACGGAGTCAATATTCTAAGTGCAGTAATCTTATCGGAAGTAAAAACATCATATTTTTCTTCAAATAGTTGATTATCTAATTCTACATAGTCTTTTTTATCAAATAATTTTAATTTATCAGTTGCAATAATTAATGAAAAGTCATTAAACTTATTAAGTTCTATAACTGCAACCGGTCCAAAAAATAATGTACGGCTAGAAGAATTACCATCACTATCAGTAGATTCTCTTTCTGTATGAACATCTGATAGTGAAAACTTATATCCCAAAATATTTCCAGTTATCAAGTCTTCAGAGCGATAATCACTATACCCCTCAAAATTACCAATTTTATATATTTGAGAAGAAATCCCTTCATTCGGATTATATTGCCACTCACTATTATAATTTTTTATAACTGCTTTTATTATTTGTTCTCTATATACTTTTGAATAATTAGCTGATGATACTGCCTTCCAAATAAGTGAGAAAATAAATGTAGTCCAACACGCAGCAAATAAAACAATCCAATCATAAAATAATAAAGATATCTCAATTACAATAATAAATATAATGAATATATATAAATTTATTCTTTTGTGTTTCTTTCTCTTTTTATCTAACACTTGATTATTAGTCAGAATATTTATATAATTTTGAATATCATATTGTTTTTCTTTCAGTACTTCATTATATATTTTTTCTTTAGCTTTTTTTGAAGCTTTTGCTTCCTTAACCAACTTTACAATATCATAAATAAAGAATACAAGCCACGCTATCGTAACGAAAGATTGAAATAAAAAAACTCCTAAATTATCAAAACTCATATACCACCAAATTTCCAATATTATCTATATCTATTTTATCATAAATTATATTTAATATTATTTAAATATACATAAATTAATTAATTATTTTTAATAATTTCATCACATATTATTAATATAATTAGTTTAAAATGAAATAAGAAAGGAAAATTTATATGTCAATTGTATATATATTATTAATTATATCTTTAGCTATAACATTAGGTTCTCAGTTATATGTAACCTCAACCTATAAAAAGTATATTAAAGTAAAATCATCTTCTAACCTAACTGGAGCCGAAGCAGCACGTCAAGTATTGGACAGTAATGGTTTAAGTAATATTAAAGTAGTTGAAACTAAAGGATATTTATCAGACCATTATGACCCATCTAAGAAAATAGTTGCTTTATCTAGTAGCAATTATCATAATGCTAGTATTGGAGCTGTCTCAGTAGCTTGTCATGAATGTGGTCACGCAATACAAGATAAAGATAATTATACTTTTATGCGTATTCGCTCCTCGTTAGTACCTGTCGTTAATTTTTCTTCGTATGCCGGCTATGTAGCTATGGTACTTGGTATTTTATTTAGTTCACTAAATCTAATTTGGTTAGGTATCTTTGCTGAAGTTGCTATTCTTATATTTCAACTTGTTACATTACCAGTAGAATTTGATGCTAGTAAAAGAGCTCTAAAAGAGATAGAAAAATATAATATCTTAAATGATAACGAATTAAAAGAAGGTAAAACAGTTCTAACATCAGCTGCTTTAACATATGTTGCTAGTGTTGCCACTACAATAATAGAAATTCTTAGATTAATATTAGTCTATGGTAGAAGGGATGATTAATTATGAATTTTAACAATGGTGAATTGCCGTCGTTTAAAACTCTTTTTAATTATTTGGTTGATTCATTAAATAAATTTCTTTTGGTATTACTAATAATTATAGTGATATTATCTATATTTATATCAAACTTCTTTATAGATTTGTCAAAATTTATTATTATAGGAATCATTATCTTTCGTATGGTATCTAAAAATAAAATTCAAAGAAACAAAGAAAATAAAATGTTTTTAAAAATCAAATCAACAATTTTAAAACCATTCAATAGTATTATAAGAAACTTTAAAGATAGAAAAAAATATGTTTACAAAAAATGTTCTAAATGTAAAACAATATTGAAACTACCTTTACCAAATAAAATAGGCATTAACCATGCTAAATGTCCAAATTGCCATAATAGAGTTACACTTTTTACTCTAAGAAAAAAACATCCCGAAAAAATAAAAGTTGAAGTTATAAAAAAGAAGGTAAGCTAGAAATAGCTTATTTTTCTATTGACTTACAATATTATAAAAAGTTAAAATTATTATAGATAGTAGAGGAGTGTAGTTTCATATGAAAAAGTATAAGAAAAGTATTTTATTTTTACTATTTATTTTAATACCTTTTGTGGTTTCAGCTCGTAATTTGGAAGATCTAGAATTAAAATGGACTGATGAAATAGAAGATGATGGTTATATTTTTAATCCAGTTACTGAGTTGGATCCTAAATATGCAGAATATAATCATGGATATAATGAAAGTAAATTTATCGAAACAGATGAAGGTTATCTTATTATAGGTAATTCTAGCTTTAATTTGTATGATAGAAACAAGGGATTAGTTAAATCAGTTAGTGCTGGTTATAATCATCAATATATTGAGGATGGAAATAATTATATAGTAATTGGCAAAAATTATGATAATTATTCTGCTAACATTAAAATAGTAACATCTGAGTTAGATGTTCTTGCTGAATATGATTTTTCTATGTGTTCGATTTTTAATTTTTTTATTAAAGATGATTCTTTGGTTGTTGTTTATGAAGAGTGTGATAGTGATGGTTATTATTTAAATTCACTAGTTTTAGAAAAAGAAACATTAAAAGAAAAACATTCTTCAAAAATCTTTACTTTGAAAACTACTTATAATTACTTTTATGAGGCTAAAATATATAGAGACGATTATTATAATTATTACTATTTAGATAAAGATTTTAATATTGTACCAGATAATTTGAATGATGATAGTTCTTATTTTATCTCTGATGATAATTATTTGTACTTGTTTGATAAAAGCGGGAAAGAGTTGAAGTCAATTAATATTGAGCTGTCAGATAATTATTCGCGTTACTATTGGGATAAAACTCCTGTAAGAAAGTATAATAATTTTTATTATGTTTTTAGCAATGAATATAAGTATGATGCAGTAACAAAAAAATATTTACATAGAGTTGTATATTATAAATATGACAATGATTTTAGATTAGTTGATACTAAAATTTTAACAGGTGAACCTACGAGTAGGAGTGATTCTTATAATGCTAGGTTATATTTAAATAAAAAAGGTTTATTTATTTACTATAGTTATAATAATCAATACTATAAAATAGAAGATGATTTTAGTTTTACAACTTCAGATAGTTCGTACATGTATGACGAAATAGAAAAAAATATTGATTACCCGAATGTACCAAAAATTAATAATCAATTAAATGCTTATTTTATGGTTTATGAATATCTTGATGCTCTTGCTTCTGATAAAGAAGAAAAGTTAGAAAAAGATTTAAGCGATAATGATAATGCATATATTTCTTTTTCATATGATACATATTATGATGAAGATAACGAACAATTAATAATAGCTGTTACTTGGTTAGAAGAATTATATATAAATGGAAATTACACAGATTATACTGAAGCAGAACTAATTTACTTAGATGAAGAAAATTATGAATCACCAACAATAGTTACTTTAGTTGAAAGGTCAAAATATACTGGTTCAAATTATCTTTATACTGAAAATATTGGCGCGAAGATGTATGTTGATGAAGATAATATCATCGTTGCTCTTAGCTTAGGCAATAAAATAATGACTAATATCTATGATAGAGAAGGAAAACTAATTAAAACACTATCTGAGAAAAAAATTAAAGGACTGTCACCTCAAATGGTTAGTTATAATGCTGGAAGATTACTTGTCATTTTTAGTATGTATCCAGAACCAGTGGCTCCAAATAATAATTCAGTTAACTTTACTGGTAATATTACTAATTTTATACCAGATGCTAAATTGACTGTGTATATTCCAGGTATAGATGGTGTTGCTTCATACTCATATATTGAATATTATGAAACACCATTTAATATTACAATTAAGACAGATGGTAATGGAACAATAGAGTCTACTAAAGTAAAAGCATCATCTGGAGATGAAATTAAATTTACTATAACACCTAAAGAAGGATATGTTCTTAGCGTAGTTAAAGTAACTGATTCTAGTGGTAATGTTGTAACATTTAAAGACAATACGTTTACAATGCCTTCATCAGATGTAACAATTGAGGCTACATTTGTACCAGAAAACCCTAATACTGTAGATGCTGCAATAATAGCTAGTATTGCAGTAATCATCTGTGGTAGCATAGGTATTATTTATAGCATAAGAAAAATTAAATGGTTAAATATTTAATACTTAAAAAGGTTTGTAAATTCAAGCCTTTTATTATGCTATAATAAAAAAGGGAAGTGATAATATGCAAAACCAAATATCCATAAACTGTCATAGTAGTATAAAAATAACTAATTCTAAAAATATCTATTTTGATCCATATTGTATAACAGAAGAAAATCACGATGCAGATTATATATTTATTACTCATAATCACTATGACCACTTAGATATTATCTCTATAAAAAATATCTTGAAAGAAGACACTCTTGTAATAATACCATCTTCTGTATCACAAAAAGATTTAAATCTATATATCAGACAAGAACAAGTAATAACTGTCAGCCCAAACCAACACTACAATACTATTGATATAAGTTTTGATACGGTTCCTAGCTATAATATAGATAAAGAATTTCATAAAAAAATATACAATTGGGTAGGATATATAGTTGAAATAAATAATCAAAAAATATATGTTGCTGGAGACACTGACAACCTTCCTGAATTACATAACATAAAATGTGATATAGCCTTAGTACCAATAGGTGGAACATACACAATGAATCCTCAAGAAGCAGCTTCTTTAATAAACGTAATAAAACCATCTATAGTGATTCCAACTCATTATGGTAAAATAGTTGGTGACTATAAAAATGCTCAAGAATTTCAAAGTCTTTTAGATGAAGACGTTGAATGTAAAATACTAATTAACAGGTGATAATATGTTATATATAAAAAAAGCTAATTATGATGATATTGAAGAAGAATTTAATTTATTTAAATCTCTTCCATTCGTTGATAAAGGATTTCGTAACTATTACTACGGAATATCTCGTGAAAACTTCCAAGAAAAATGTCTAGATCTAATAATTAATTTAGATTTTTTGACAGAACCAAAAGATATATATACACCTCAAACAACATATTTTTTATGGCTAGATAATAAAATAATAGGAATTTACACAGTAATGCACGAACTAAATGAACATCAAAAGAATGCTGATGGTCATATTGCTTACGAAATATTAAAAGAATATCGTAACCAAGGTTATGCTACTAAAGGATTATCCCTTGTTATAGAAGAATCAAAATCATATATCAAAGAAAATGAAATATATATGCATACTACGAAAGATAATCCTGAATCATTAAAAGTTATGTTAAACAATGGAGCTTATATATTTAAAGAAACAGAAAGAGACTATTTTACAAGAATAAAATTAAGATGACCAATGGTCTCTTTTTTTTGACTTCACCAAAAACATTAAGTATAATAATCCCTACAAAAGAGGGATATCTATGCAAGAAACATCATTATCAGAACAAATCAAAAAAAGAGGATATAAAATACCTAAAATAATTATTCCTTCACAAGAACTATTATCTATAAAAGAAGTCATCGACAAAGAAAAGCACACAAATGTTAAGCTTAATAAAAGAAACTTAAAATATATATTAGATAGAACTCATTCATTTCTTGATAGCCATTTTTGTCTATATGATGTTCCTTTTTATAGTGAAAATAGACTTGGTCCAATAAAAATAGAAAAATACGGAACAATTCATCCATATGGTTTACCAATTACTAAAGTAAAGGGAGAAGACACTTTTTACGGTTGCTTAAGAGAAGTAATTGATTATAAAGATGATAAAATAATTAACTATTCTTATCGTGGAATAGAATTATCTAAAAATTTAACAGAATTATCTTCACTATCATATACACATGAAATTGTTCATTCAGAATTAAATCACGTTAAAGGTATTGTAAAAGAATACTCTAATATAGAATTTCTTAGTATTTTCTTAGAAACTCTTCAAGCTTATGAAACATCTCAAGATTTACTTATAATACATGATCAAGAAAGATTATTAGAACTCTCAGGAATTATTAAAGAACTAAAAGAATACCATTCAACAACAGATTCTCAAATAAAAGATGTTCTAATAGAAGGAAGTTCCTATGCTGAATCTACTTTAAAAGCTTACGCTTTATTTATAAAGTATTATAATAGTTCTTCTCAAGTAAAAAAAGAAATATTAAGTTCTATTCAAAAAATATTTAATTATGAGTTATCAGTAGAAGAATTTCTTATGAAATACGATATTACATTTTCTGAAAGTCTAGATTCAATAACAATAAAAAGTTATTTAAAAAGGAGGTAATTATATGACTCAAATTAGTAAAGATGATGAAATAATTAAAAGAGCATTAAATCCTAATCCAGAAATAATAAATCCTAGTGATGAATTATTAGATAGTTTAACTCAATATAGTATGCTACCGATAGCTAATAAGGATTACGAAGTACACCGAATGTCTATTAATAATGCTTTATATGATGCTCAAACTTTTTTATTATATTATTACAATTTACATAAGGTACCAACAGTTAATATTCATAAATTACTAGGTCATCAAATCCATATTGGTAAATCAGTTAGCCCATTAAAATTACCAGTAAATCTAGTACCAAATGATGACATATTTTCAGGATCAGTAACAGAAGTCTTAACCAATAGAGAACCACATATTATCTTTCGTGAAATAAATTTAAATATTCAAACTACCGAGCAAACATCATCTTCTTATATTCACGAAGTAACTCATACTCAAATAGATCGTTTAAAAGGAGCTGTAAAAGAATATTATAATCTGGAAATAATAAGTATTTTTAATGAACTATTTCATGCTTCTATTTTAGATAGTGATGAAAGAATATTAAGACTAAATGATTCAAGGCGTATTAATGAAATGACAGTTACAGCCCAAGAATTAAGAGATTATCATGATGGTAAAAGTACTATGAATCGTGATGAATTACTAGATTGCTGTAAATATTTAATATCAGATTTACAAGCTTACCAATTATTTGTTACTTTTTATAATAGTACAGAGTATACCAAAAATGAGATTATAGATGATATTCAAACTATTTTTGATGGTTATATGACAGTCGAAGAATTACTTGATAAATATGAAATCACCTTAGAACCAGATGAAGATGAAAAAAAATTATTAAAATATTTTAATAGATAGAGTGATAATATGTATAAAATAATTGATAAAGATAAAGAATTAATGGTCCATGGTCATGAGTCTCTAAAAGAAATTTTAACTCCTCCAAAAGAATTAATTGATTTTATAAACTTTATTGAAGATTTAGAAATAGAAAAAAGGCCATTCTATCTAGGACCATCTACCAAAGAAACTTCAATAAAAGAAGCCCAAAACTTTTTTAATACAAAATTTAAATTACATAAAGTTCCCTACAAAGGAGAAATACGTTGTTCTCTAGACTATTACATTTTAAAATATATACCAGGTATTGAAATACCTTTAAAATTACATAATGTTTCTAGATATGTTCATCCATTTGACTTACCAATAAGATATACTGAAGATGATCAACCAGACTGCATGGTAGTAGAAAATATAACATATATGAACACTGAGTCTTTTCTAAATAGAATGATAATATCATATAAAGAGATTGTTTTACCATCTAATATAACAGAATTGACATCAAGTTCATATGTCCATGAAATAACTCATACTCAACTTTCCCATATAAAAGGTATAATCAAAGATTATTATAATTCAGAAGTACTAAGTATTTTCTTAGAAATATTAAATGTTTATGAATCTAATAATAGTAATCGTTTACTACCTTTACAAGACGCTTGCAGACTACTAGAAATAAAAGAAGACTTAAATATATTAATAACTCATCATAATGGAGTAATTATTTCCAAAGAAGAAGATTTAATAGATGCTTCTAAGTATTCAATATCAATTTTAAAAGCTTATGGCTTATTTATTGAATATATAAATGGATCTTCGTCTTTAAAAAAATATATTCTAACTTGTATCCAAAATATTTTTAATGGTGATTTATGTTTAGAAGAATTACTTGATGAGTTTGAATTAATACCTGAACGTATTACTAAAGATGAAAAAGTCTTATCATATTTTTCAAGATAAAATAAAGTATCTGTATTATCAGATATTTTTTTCATGCTATAATAAATTTAATAGGAGGTATTACTATGAAAATTTATGTAATAGGACCAACTGGTAGTGGTAAAACAACATTATCAGAGTATCTTTCTAAAAAACATAAAATTAATTGTTATGAATTAGATTTATTAGTATATGATGATGAGCACGGCCATGTTAAAAGACCAGATAAAGTACGTGAAAAAATGTTTAAAGATATCTTAAAAAAAGATTCTTGGATAATAGAAGATGTTGGTCGTTCTAAGTTTGAAGATGGTCGCAAATATGCCGATATAATTTATTATATAAATATTCCCAAAATAGTAGTATATAAAAGAGTAATAACTCGCTGGATAAAACAAAGATTAGGCAAAGAAAGATATAACTATCCACCAACACTATTTCAATTCTTCGATATGTTAAAAACTACTCATGGATATTTCAAAAAAGAACATCAAAAGAAAGAATCTCTATTACCATATAAGAATAAAGTAGTATACTTAAGTTATAAAGAATTAAATGAATTGGAGAAATAATATGATTATTATCAAAGAAAATATCGATAACGTAGATGAATATAATTACTTATATGATGAAGTAGGGTGGGGTTCATATTCAAATGAGATATCAAAAAAAGCTTTAAGTAATAACATTTATTCAGTAAGTATTTATGATAATGAGGATATAATAGGTTATGGAAGAATAATTGGTGATGGAATAGTATTTTTATATATTCACGATATAATGGTTAAAACAGCATATCAAAACCAAGGAATAGGTAAATTAATTATGCAAAATATCCTAGAAAAAATTAAAAGTATCAAAATAGATAATCCTGATTTAAGAGTATATCTAGGTGCTTCATTAGGAAAAGAATCCTTCTATAAAAAATATGGTTTTATAACTAGAGAAGAAGCTGGTTTAGGTGCAGGGATGATTCTAAATATTGGAGAAATAATATGATAGTAGAATATGATAAAAAATATGACGAAGAAATAAAAAATCTTTTAGAAGAACTACAAATATATATAGCAAGTATTGATAAATTAGGTTATAACGTCGTAACAAGAGAATATAAAGAAAAATATTTTATTGAAACATTAAACGAAGTAAATGAGCATCAAGGAAAAATTCTCTTATATGAAGAAAATAATAATATAATAGGACTAATAATAGGTATTATTAATAACGAAGAAGAAAACAACTATGATTTTGTATCTCCTAAAAGAGGAAGAATAACTGAACTTATAGTATCACATAGTTCTCGTTCTAAAGGAGTAGGTACAAAATTATTGAACTCTATGGAAAGATACTTATATAGTGTTGGTTGTGAAGATATTCTCTTAGAAGTATTTGCATACAATGAAAAAGCTCAACATTTTTATGAAAAACATGGCTATCAAACACGTTTATTAGATATGACAAAAAAAATAAAAGATGAATAACAATTAAAAAAATAACAAAATAATTTAATTATATAATATAATGAATAAGGAGTGATAAACATGGTAGAAATAATAGAAATTTTAAAAGCAGTATTATTTGGTATAGTAGAAGGTATTACAGAATGGTTACCAATATCTTCAACAGGCCATATGATTTTATTAGATGAATTTATTCATTTAGGAGTAAGTGAAGAATTTTATAAATTATTCGAAGTAGTTATTCAATTAGGTGCCATCTTAGCTGTAGTAATAATTTATTTTAAAACTATTTTTCCTTGGGGATTTGGTAAATCAAAAGAAGAAACGAAAGATACATTAAACTTATGGGGAAAAATTATCGTAGCTTGCATACCAGCAGCTATAATAGGTATTTTATTTGACGATTGGTTAGATGAACATTTATATAATAGTATAGTAGTATCTCTAGCATTAATTGTTTATGGTGTAATATTCATTATAATAGAATCAAAAAAAGTTGGTAAAAGAGATACCAAAAAATTAAAAGATATAACTTATAAACAAGCATTAGGAGTAGGTGGATTCCAACTACTATCATTAATTCCTGGTACTAGTAGAAGTGGATCTACTATAATAGGTGGTCTATTATTAGGATTAGACAGAAGTGTAGCAGCAGAATTTACATTCTTCCTAGCTATCCCAGTAATGGCAGGAGCTTCATTCCTAAAATTATTAAAATATATTTTAAATGTTGGCCTAGTTTTCCAATTAAGTGAACTTATTATATTAGGAGTAGGTTGCTTAGTAGCATTCATAGTAAGTATTTTAATTATTAAATTCTTAATAAACTATATTAGAAAACATGATTTTAAAGTATTTGGTTATTATAGAATAGTACTAGGTATTTTAGTATTATTATATTTCCTTTTACAGATATAAATAATTATTATAGTAAACTTCAAAAGTAAATCATTTGATTTACTTTTTCTCATGTTATAATAACTTTGTAAAGAGTATAGTTTTATAAAAAAGAAAGGTAAGGGGATTTTGATGTAGTAAATAATTAATTTTAATAAAAAGTTCAATTAGTCAAAAGAGAATAAACGTAGAGGAGTAAAAATGAAACAAATTGAAAATGAAAGATTAAGATTAATGGTTTTTAAAAGTGCTTTAGAATTAGGAAAAAAAGTAGATGAGCACTTACTTGATATGTACGGACTTGATAAAAATGAATATACTTTTATAGTACCACTAAAGGAGAACTTTTTCTCTGACGGACATTTAAAGGTAGAGATAATGGACACTGTAAGAGGAAAAGATGTCTTTTGTTTAACAGACATTGGAAATTGTTCAGTAACTTATAATATGCGTGGTTTTACAAATCATATGAGTCCAAATGATTGGATGATGGAATTAAAAGATGGTATTGGTGCTTGTAATTGTCATACAAAGAGTATAAATATTGTTATGCCACTTCTATATGCTGGTAGACAACATCGTCGTAAAACACGTGAAAACTTAATGTGTGGTATGATGCTTCACGAATTAGAAGAGATGAGTGAAATGAAAAGTTTTATAACTTTCGATGCTCACGATCCAGGAGTAGAACATGCTTTGCATAAAACAGAATTTGATAACTTCTTCGCAACTAATGTTATTTTAGAAGAATTTATTAATAACTTACCAAAAGAGGAATTA
Organism: uncultured Muribaculaceae bacterium; assembly: GCA_964545885.1. Lineage (GTDB taxonomy): Bacteria > Bacillota_I > Bacilli_A > RF39 > UBA660 > Coprovivens. The sequence goes on from CAZJHG010000003.1 coordinate 41,683, forward strand.
GAACATTTAGCGTTCATCGCTCCAGATAATGGTGCCGTTGGTAGAAGAGATGTTTACTTAAACTCATTTAATTCATCTAGCATTGATAGAGAAGCTGGAAGTTTCATCAAAAAAAGAGATTACAATAACTTAGTAGATGGTAAATATCCAGTAGTAGAACACCAATATAGTGGAAATTCTGACCTAACAGGATACACAGCTATTGTAAGTGATGATATGATATCAAGCGGTGGTAGTATGTTTGATGTTATAGAAGAACTAAAGAAAAGAAATGTAAAACGTATATATCTATTTACTACATATGCCTTATTTGCAAATGGAATAGAAAAATTTGAAGAATACTATAAATCAGGTCAGTTTGATGGATTATATACAACAAACTTATCTTATATTCCAGAAGAATATAAAAAATGTGAATGGTTACATATATGTGACTGCTCTAAACTACTAGCTGAAGTAATTTATAGTATTCACGAAGATAAATCAATCTCTAGTATTTTACATGATAAATCGTACCCAGTAAAACTACTAGAAAAGAAATTCAATTGAAAAAGAAGTAGCAATACTTCTTTTTCAATTGAATTCTATTGTAAAATTATTGTCATAATAATAAAAAAAACTAAAATATTTGATACAATATAACTAGTAATAACACAAAAACTATTATTTAGAGAGTTACAATATATATAAGAAATATGTGGTAAAGGAAGATTAAAATGACTGATTTAGAACAAAGAAAAGCAGCAAAAGCATTTGCTGAGCAATGGAAAGATAAAGGATACGAAAAAGGTGAATCCCAGAAATATTGGATAGACTTATTAGAAAACGTATTAGGAGTAAGTAATGCTATTAATTTTATTCGTTTTGAAGATACTGTTCATATAGATAAAGCGACAGGTTTTATTGATGCGTTTATAGATAAAACTAAGGTCCTAATAGAACAAAAATCAATTGATAAAGATTTAAGAAAAGCAATTAAACAATCAGATGGTTCTTTATTGAATCCGTTTCAACAAGCAAAAAGATATTCGGCTGAACTTCCGTACGATGATAGACCAAGATGGATTATTACATGTAATTTTAAATCGTTTCTTGTTTACGATATGAATAATCCTAATGGAGAACCAGAAGAAATATTACTAAAGGATTTACCAAAAGAGTATTATAGATTACAATTCTTAGTTGATTCTAAAAGTGATCATATTAAGAAAGAAGAAGAGTTATCATTTAAAGCTGGGGAATTAGTTGGTAATTTATATGATGCATTTTCTAAACAATATAAAGACTTAGAAAACGAACAATCACAAAAAGATTTAAATGAGCTATGTGTTAGATTAGTATTTTGTCTTTATGCAGAAGATGCAGGCTTATTTGGAAGGAAATGTGTATTCCACGACTACCTTGCTAAATATGAAGATTTAAATCTAATGCGTAAAGCATTGATAGAATTATTTAAAATATTAGATACACCATTAGACAAAAGAGACCCTTATTTAGAAGATGATTTAAATCAATTTCCATATGTTAATGGTGGATTATTTTCTAATGAAAACATAGAAATACCTACATTTACTCAAGAAATAAGAGAAATCCTTCTTGCTAAAGCTTCCGATGATTTCGATTGGTCTGAAATATCACCAACTATCTTCGGTGCAGTATTTGAATCGACATTAAATCCAGAAACGCGTAGAGCGGGTGGAATGCATTATACTTCAATTGAAAATATTCACAAAGTAATAGATCCATTATTTTTGGATGAATTAAGAGAAAAATTAGATGAAGCAGAAAGTTATAAAAACGAAAAAAACAGAACAGAAAAATTAAGGGAATTTCAAAATTATCTTTCTTCTTTAACATTTTTTGATCCAGCATGTGGCTCCGGGAACTTTTTAACTGAAAGTTATTTGGCATTAAGAAGACTAGAGAATGAAGCAATTTCTTTATATGCTATAAATGAAGGTCAAATAGGTTTTGGTTTAGAAAATGAAAATAATCTAATCAAGGTATCTATTCAACAATTTTATGGTATTGAAATAAATGATTTTGCCGTTAAAGTTGCCAAGACAGCTCTATGGATAGCAGAATGTCAAATGTATACAGAAACTAAAAAAATCTTATCAAACGAAACAGGAATTTCTGAATTCTTACCATTAGAATCCTATAACAATATATATGAAGGTAATGCACTACGTATAGATTGGAATGAAATACTACCCAACACTAAATGTAGCTATATAATGGGTAATCCGCCATTTATCGGAACCAAAGTAATGAGTAATATTCAAAAAGAAGATACTAAAAACATTTTAGGAAACTATGAAAAATATGGAACTTTAGATTATGTTTCATGTTGGTATGTATTGGCAGCTGAATATATTCAGAATACAAAAATTCAATGTGCATTAGTATCAACAAATTCAATTACACAGGGTGAACAGGTATATTGTTTATGGAAACCTTTATTAGTAGATAAAAATATTGTTATAGATTTTGCTTATAATACATTTATTTGGGATAGTGAGGCATCTATAAAAGCACATGTTCATTGTGTGATTATTGGTTTTTCGCATTTGAATAATAAATTAAAAAAATATTTATACAATGATAATAGGGTAAAACAAGTGAATAATATAAATGGTTATTTAGTAGATGCACCTAATATATTTATAAGCAGTAGAAAGTTTCCTATTTCAAATGTTCCTGCAATATTTAATGGATGTAAATTTCTGGATGATGGTAATTATGTATTTACAAAACAAGAAATGGAAGAATTTATTTCTAAAGATCCAAATGCAAGAAAATTTATAAGAAGATATTATGGTGCAGATAATTTTATAAATAATAAAGAACTATATTGTATCTGGTTAAAAAATGCTGAACCATCAGATGTTAAAGCTTCACCACTAACAATGGATAGAATTAATAAGGTAAAAGAATTTAGATTGGCTTGTAAAAGTCCGGATACAAATAGTTATGCAAATAGACCTATGTTACCTACGAGGATGGCTTATTATAGTAATAATGAAGATGTCGATGTGCTTATTATTCCAATTGTATCATCAGAGAGAAGACGATATTTACCAATTGGATATATGGACAAAGATGCCATTGTTTCTTATGCCAACATGATTATGCCGCAAGCATCTTTATATTCCTTTGGTGTGATTGAATCAAATGTTCACATGGCATGGATGAGAACTATTTGTGGTAGATTAAAAAGTGATTATAGATATTCCAATACAATAGTTTATAATAATTTTCCGTGGCCTAATCCAACTAAAGAACAGAAAGAAAAAATAGAAAAAACAGCTCAACTTATATTAGATGCAAGGGCAAAATATCCAAATAGTTCTCTTGCTGATTTATATGATGAATTAACTATGCCATCAGAACTTAGAAAAGCTCATCAATTAAATGATAGAGCAGTAATGGAAGCGTATGGTTTCCCTGTAAAAAGTTCATTTACTGAATCAGATTGTGTCGCCGAATTAATGAAATTATATCAAAAACTAACAGAGAATAAAGAGAATTAGATATAATTAAGAAATAAGGATAAAATACCAAAAAAAGTTTTATCCTTTTTTTATAAAAAAATAAAGATAAGTAAAATTATGTTAAATTTTCAAGTATTTTAGTGGTTATTACTATATTTTTGATAAAATGATATAGAGGTAGATAATATGAAAGAATTAGCCAATTATTGCTTAGGATGTATAAAAAAGCCATGTCAACAAGGTTGTCCTCTAAGTAACGATACAACTAGTTTTATAAATTTAATTAAAGAAGAAAAATATAAAGAAGCATACGAACTATTATGTGAAACAACAGTTCTTCAATCAGTATGTGGACGTATTTGTCCTCATCAAAAACAATGTGAAGGCAAGTGTATCAGAGCATACAAAGGAGAACCAGTAAAAATAGGTTCATTAGAATCATTCATCGGCGATATGGCTATTCAAAATAACTGGTCAATTCCTAAAAAAGAAATTTTAAATCAAGGAAAAGTAGCAATTATAGGTGGTGGTCCAGCTGGTCTTACATGTGCAGCCTTCTTATCAAAGCAAGGAGTAAAAGTAACAATATATGAGAAACATAACTACTTAGGTGGTTTACTTCGCCATGGTATTCCAGAATTTCGTCTCCCTAAATCAATCTTAGATGATACTATAGATAAAATATTAGAACTTGGTATAGAAGTAAAATTAAACCAAGAATTAGGAAAAAATCTAACTATCGAAGACTTAGAAAAAGAATATGATGCAATATATATAGCAATCGGTGCTAACATCTCTTCTAATATGAATATCGAAGGAGAAAATCTAAACGGCGTATATGGTGGCAACGAACTACTAGAAAATCAAAATTATCCAGAACTAAAAAACAAAACTGTCATCGTAAATGGTGGAGGTAATGTTGCAATGGATGTTGCTCGTACTTTAAATAAATTAGGTGCAACAGTTAAAATAGTATATCGTCGTTCTGAAAATGAAATGCCAGCTGAATTAAAAGAAATCAAAGAAGCAAAAGAAGAAGGAATAGAGTTCATTATTCAAACTAACATTCTAAAAATAAATGGAACAACCCAAGTAGAAAGTATTGAATGCATCAAAACAGAACTAGTATCAATAGAAAACGAAAGACCAAGACCTCAAAATATAGAAGGTACTAACTACATAATAGATTGCGACTATGTCATCATGGCCATTGGTGGTCAACCAGAAAAAGAAATAGTAAGAAAATTAAATATAGAACTAGATTCTAAAAATCGTATTGTCACTAATGAAAACTATCAAACATCTAATCCAAAAATATTTGCTGGTGGCGATATAACTGGGACAACTAGTACTGTAGCATATGCTTCTCGTAGTGGAAGAGATGCATCAATTAATATAATTAAATATTTAGAAGGAGAACTATAATGAATAACTTCAACTATTATGCACCAACCAAAGTAATATTTGGTAGAAATACTGAAACTCAAGTTGGTTCACTTATCAAAGAACAAAAATGTCACAAAGTATTAATACATTATGGTGGTCAAAGTGCTATAAAATCAGGCTTACTTAATCGTGTAAAAGAATCTCTCGATAAGGAGAATATCTCTTATATAGAACTAGGAGGAGTCGTACCCAATCCACGTCTTTCACTAGTATATAAAGGAATCGAATTATGTAAAAAAGAAAATGTAGACTTCATCCTCGCTATTGGAGGAGGTTCAGTAATCGATTCAGCTAAAGCTATTGGATATGGTACAACTAATGATGGCGATGTTTGGGATTTTTACGAATATACAAGAAAGCCAAACTCTTGTCTACCAATTGGTGTTGTTTTAACAATCTCAGCAGCCGGTAGTGAAATGAGCAGCTCATCAGTCATAACAAATGATAATAGTGGTATAAAAAGAGGTTATAGTAGTGACTATGCTCGCCCTAAGTTTGCTATTATGAATCCTTGTCTTACTATGACTTTACCATCATACCAAATATCTTGTGGTATCGTCGATATTTTAATGCATACAATGGAAAGATACTTCACTAGTCAAGGCACATCCCATTTAACAGACGAACTTGCTGAATCCCTCTTAAAAACAGTAATGCACTACGGCGAAGTATTAATGAAAAATCCAAACGACTATAATGCTCGTGCTGAAATAATGTGGGCTGGCAGTCTATCTCATAACGGTCTTATGGGGTGTGGTACCAAAGATAATGGCGATTGGTCAACTCATAAATTAGAACACGAACTAAGTGGAATGTACGATGTAGCACATGGTGCAGGTCTAGCAGCTATCTGGTCAAGTTGGGCACGTTACGTTTACAAAGATAAGCCAGAAAGGTTCTTAAAATTTGCTCAAAACGTTATGGAAATACCATATACCAAAGACGATGATACAACAATAAATTTAGGTATAGACAAAATGGAAACATACTTTAAAAGTCTTAATATGCCAACTTCTATAACAGAACTAGGAATCAAACCAGTCGCCGAAGATTTAATAGAAATGTCTAAAAAATGTAGTAAAGCAGTTAATGGTTCTTGTGGTTCTATAAAAAAACTTACTGAAATAGACATGCTTACAATTTATAAAAACGCTCTAAAATAGTTTCATATCGAAACTATTTTTTCTTATGCTATAATAAGACAAAGGTGACTTATATGAACGATTTATTTATCAAAAAAATAGAAATATCAAAAGAAGATTTTCCTAATACAATACAATATCCATTTAACATCGAAATAATAAAAAATTTCAAGACATTAAATTTTACAAAGAACGTTACATTCCTAGTAGGAGAAAATGGTATAGGTAAATCAACATTTATTGAAGCCCTAGCTGTTGCTTGTGGCCTTAATGCCGAAGGTGGTACTGGTAATTTCATGTTTACTACAAGAGAAACTGAATATGAATTAAGCAATTATATTAAAATAGATCATTTCCAACGTTGCGTTGAAACAAAGTTCTTTCTCCGTGCTGAAAGTTTTTACAATGTTGCTTCTGAAATAGAAAGACTAGGAGTAAGTGGATATGGTGTTAAAAGTCTTCACAAAGTATCCCATGGTGAATCATTTATCCAACTAGTTCAAAATCGCTTTACTAAAAATGGCCTATATATCTTAGACGAACCAGAAGCAGCTTTATCTCCAAGTCGTCAAATGACTCTTTTATGTCTAATAAATGAACTAGCAAATCAAGGGTCCCAATTCATAATAGCCACTCATTCTCCAATATTAATTTCTTACCGTGATGGTGAAATCCTTGATTTAAATAATAATTTTAAAAAAATACCATACGAAGAAACTGAAATATATAAAACATATAAAATGTATTTAGATTATCCATACGAAATGCAAAGAAGATTATTTGACGAAGAAGAGTAACAAAAAGCACAAAATTATCCCCCTTTACAAAAATACTCTATATGCTATAATGAACGATGTAAGAATATTTATGAAAGGATTTTAATGATGAAAAAAATAAACTTACTAATCGCATTATTCTTTGCTACATTACTTCTAGTAGGATGTGGCCAAACAAAAGAAAAAAACGTTGAAGGAACATTAGAAGAAATACTTACTAAGCTATATGCTGACTTAAGTGAAGATGAACTTCCTTACTTAGAAAAAATAAGTTTCCTAGAGAAAGAAGAGGAAGCAACAGACGAGGAACAAGAGAATAGAATAAAATACTATATTGGTACAGATAAGCTTGAAATAAAAGACGCATTAGCATCTGAACCAGCTATGTCATCTATCGCTTATTCAGTAGTTTTATTAAGAATGGAAGAAAATGCTGACATCGAAAAAGCTAAAGAAGAAATAAAAGAAAACGTTAACCCAAGAAAGTGGTTCTGTGTTGAAGTTCCTGAAGAAGATGTAATAGTAAAAAGTAAAGGCGATTTAATAATATTAATTATGGTTGCGGACGAAAATGCACGAACAAAAATCGAAACAGCTTTCGACAATCTATAGAAATCTTCCAAGAAGATTTCTTTTTCATTGAGGTGATAAAATGTTATTTTCAAGTATTACATTTATATATTTCTTTATACCATTACTTTTATTGGTATATTTTCTAACTCCAACTAAATACAGAAACATTCCATTGCTAATATTTAGTTTATTATTTTATTTTTTAGGAGAACCTAAATACATCATAGTTCTTATACTATCTTGTATAATAAATTATTATTTAAGTAAATTAATGGCCCACAAGAAAACTAAAAAACACAAAAAACTTTTTCTTATAATTGCTTTAATTTACGATATTGGTCAATTACTATATTTTAAATATACAGATTTCTTCATATCTAACATAAATAATATTTTTAACTTAAAAATATCTTTATTACATATAGTAATGCCAATTGGTATTAGTTTTTTCACTTTTCAAATAATAGCTTATATAATAGATGTCTATAATAATAAACATAAGCCATCTAGCAAACTAACGGATTTCATGATGTACGTATCATTATTTCCTCAATTAATAGCTGGACCAATAGTTAGATATGCTGATGTTGAAAAAGAAATAACTAAAAGAGAAATAACTTTTAATAAATTTTCTCAAGGTATAAAACGTTTTGTAATAGGTCTATCTAAGAAAGTCTTATTAGCTAATGTCTTAGGTGAATTTGCCAAAGCTTTAGTAGAGGAGACTATCCTTTCTTCATGGTTAAAACCAATATTATTTACATTACAAATATACTTTGATTTTTCTGGATATAGTGACATGGCAATTGGTCTTGGTCTAATGTTAGGTTTCCATTTCCTAGAAAACTTTAACTATCCTCTAATAGCAAAATCTATAACTGACTTCTGGCGTAGATGGCATATGTCTTTATCTACTTGGTTTAGAGACTATGTCTATATTCCTTTAGGAGGAAATAGAGTAAGTAAAATAAAATGGATCAGAAACATCTTCATAGTATGGTTCTTAACTGGTTTCTGGCATGGTGCCAGTTGGAACTTTATCATCTGGGGCCTATATTTTGGTATTCTTTTAGTCGTAGAAAAACTATTCTTAGGTAAATACTTAGAAAAAACAAAATTAATTAAATACATCTATACTTCTATAATAGTAATAATAAGTTTCTTAATATTCAGTGTAGACTCAGTACCAGATATTTTAAATAATCTAAAAAATATGTTCTTCTTATCCAACATCCCATTTACATCTTTAGAAACAACATACTATCTTAAAAGTAATTTAATCCTTTTAATAATATCTATATTAGGAGCAACTCCATTATTAAAAAATATAATAATTAAATTAAAAGAAACAAAATTAAAAGTATTAATCGACTTCTTAGAACCAATCTATATAATAGTACTTCTAATATTATGTACATCATTTTTAATAGATGCATCTTTTAATCCATTCTTATACTTTAGATTCTAGGTGATAACATGAAAGATAAAATAATAACATTTCTATTTTTAGGATTTATTTTTACCTTTGGTATCTTACATATATTAATTCCTGATAATGAAATAAGTAATACTGAAAGAAGAAAGTTAAGTACATTTCCTAAATTTGAACTATCTAGTAATTATATTGAAAACGTTGACAAATACTTATTAGATCACTTTCCGTTACGAGATACGTTTCGTAGTATTAAAGCTAACTTCAATTACAAAGTATTACATAAATTAGATAATAATGATATCTATTTAAAAGATAATTATATTTTTAAATCAGAATATCCAACTAATAAAGGTTCAATATCTAATTTCATAAATAAAACTAATAAAATAAAATCTCTTTTAACTGAAGATAATCAAACATACTTTATGGCTATACCAGATAAAAATTATTATCTAGAAACTAATAATTTTCTTCAAATCGATTATGATTATCTCTATAATGAAATAGATAAACTTAATATGAAAGAAATTGATATTAGAAATATAATGTCCTTAAACGATTACTATGAAACAGACACTCATTGGAAACAAGAAAACTTACAAAAAGTAATAAAAGAAATGAGTACTATAATGGACTTTGAGTATCAAGAAATACCTTATAAAGAAAACACTTATAATAAATTCTATGGTGTATATTATGGTGAATCAGCTATATCTCGTAATCCAGAAACAATTACTTACTTAACTAGTGATACTATTCTTAATAGTGAAGTAAAATACTTAGAAAATTCTAATCTTAACAGTGTCTATAACTTAGATAAATTAGAATCATTTGATTCATACGAAGTATATTTAGATGGAGCATCTTCATTAATTGAAATAACTAACAAAAAATCCCTATCTAAAAAAGAATTAATTATATTCAGAGATTCATTTGGTAGCAGTTTATCACCACTATTAATCGAATATTATGATAAAATAACTATAATAGATAATCGTTACATAAGTAGTGAATATCTAAAAGACTATGTTACATTCACTAATCAAGATGTTTTATTTATGTATAGTGCATTCTTGATAAATAGTAGTGGTTCATTAAAAGGATAGTGTTATTATGGATATATTAAATTACTTGCAATATAACTCAGTCTTAATTCTAAGTTATTTCTTTATATCATTATTTGCTTATATTATAAACTTAATAAGTAGCGGTAAAATAAATGACATATTATTTTCTACATATCGTAGTTCTTTATTTAATCCATTAACTTATATTAGATTATTTACTCATATTATAGGTCACGAAAATTGGCGCCATTTTTCGTCAAACTTTCTTTATATATTATTAATAGGTCCTATGATAGAAGAAAAATATGGCACAATTAATTTACTTATAATGATTCTAATTACAGCAGGAATAACTGGTATTATAAATTCATTACTAGGCAAAAAGAAATTATTAGGAGCTAGTGGTATAGTATTCATGCTTATCATACTAAGTTCATTTGTAAATATAGAAGCTGGTAAAATCCCTATAACACTTATTTTAATATTCATCTTCTATATAGTTAATGAAATAATAGATGGTCTATTTAAAAATGATAAGGTATCCCATCTTGGTCATTTACTAGGTGCTATATGTGGTTTTATCTTTGGATTTTACTGGTTATAAAACTTTTTTAATAATTTTTAAAAATTTCACAAAATCTTAACAAACAATGAGTATATTTGAATAGGTAGGAGAATGATATATGAAAAAAGAAAAGAAATTTTGTACAAATTGTAATGCTCCATTAACTTTAAAAGCCAAATTCTGTTCAGAATGTGGAACTAAAGTTGAAGAAGAATTACAAGAAACTAAAGAAGAAACAAAAGTATTAGAAGAAGAAATTATTGAAGTAGAAAAAATAAGTAAAGAAGAACAATTATCTACTGAAAAGAAAAACGAACAAACAAATATAATAGAACAACCAATCATAACTGCAAAAGAAGTTAATTCATTCGAAAGTAAAAAGAAATATGTTTATCCAATTATTGCTGTAGTATTAACTTTTATTATATGTATGGGTGTATTTACATGTTTTTATGAATATTATTTAAAAAATTTAGTAATTGAAACAACTAAAAGAGAAGTAACAGTTACAGATACAGGAATAGCAGAAGCTGTTGAAAAAGTATATGATTCAGTTGTAGTAGTAGAATCATATTATAATGGGCAACTATATGCAACCGGGACAGGTTTTGTTTATAAAACAGATAAAGAAAAAGGATATATTTTAACTAATAATCACGTAATTGAAAATGCTTCTGAAATAAAAGTAGTATTTACTAATAATAAAGAAAAAAAAGTAGAATTAGTGGGAACTGATTCCTATTCTGATGTTGCAGTATTGAGTGTTGATGTAGATAGTGTAATTTCTGTAGCAGAAATAGGCAGCAGCGAAGATTTAAAAGTAGGAGATACTTCCTTTGCAGTAGGCGCTCCACTAGATTCATCAACATATGCTTGGACCGTAACAAGAGGAGTAATTTCTGGTAAAAATAGAACAGTTGAAGTATCATCAACAACAGGAACTACATCTAGTATTATGGAAGTACTACAAACAGACACAGCTATCAACAGTGGTAATTCAGGCGGACCTTTATGTAACAGTAATGGAGAAGTCATAGGTATAACAAATATGAAGCTAGCTAGTTCATCTATTGAAGGAATGGGCTTTGCCATCCCAATAGAAACAGCCGTTGAAGTAGCAGAAAAATTAATTTCTGGCAAAACAATATCATATCCATATATTGGGGTATACATTTATGATGCCACAGCTTCTCGTTTTAGTAGTGAAATAATTGGTGTATATGTTGAAAGTGTTGAAAAAAATTCTCCAGCCGAAAAAGGCGGCTTAAAAAGTGGAGACAAAATAATTGCCGTAAATGGAACAGAAATTGCAAGTTCAACATACTTCAAACATGAATTATATAAATATGAAATAGGTGATGAAATCACTATTACTATTGAAAGAAACGGTAAAGAAAAAGAGTTGAAAATAACTCTAGGTAGTTCAAATCCTAGTGCCTAAAGATTGACTAATAATCAATCTTTTATTTTGTCATAATAGCAAAAATTAAATTCTTTATACCTTCCATTATTCATGCTATAATAAAAATACAAAGGTGATTATATGAAAGCTAATATCGAAGAAAGTATTATAAGAATAACTAATAAAATAAATTCTCTTAATATAACAGAAGAAACAAAAAAGAAAATGATAGAAGTATTACAAGCAATTCGTACATCTGCTAATGGTCGCATTAACTTACCACAAAAAGACTCTAATATTTCTGAATATCTTACTTTAAGAAATGAGCACGGCCTAACAACCGGTCCGTTAGAACTTTGTATTGTCACAAAAATTATTAACCCAACAACTAAATTAACTGAAAATAGAGCATATAATTTTCCTTCTTTAACAGAAATCGTAAATCTTGTTCAAGATAATATAAAATTCATAAATAGTGAAATAGCTAATGCAAAATACTATGCTGAGTCACAAACATTATCACAAAAAAATGAAGTAGTAGAATCTTCTCCTGTAAAAATAGAATTTAGAGAAGTTGAGCGAGTAAAAGCTGAAGTAGCTAAAATGGATATTCCTGCACACAAGAAGAAAAGAACTATCGAAGCTTTAAATAGCATAATGAATTCACCAAGAAATAGAATTTATGCTAAAAAAACAGCCGAATTAGAAGAATATATAGCTGTTAGAAGTGAAACCTTAACTTTAATAAGACGTTATGATGACCCATTATCAGTAAGCTCTAATAAAACACGAGAATATAAAACTTTATATGGTATGTCCCTAATAAATTATATCGATGAAAATAGAGAAACTATTGATGAAGAAATTAATAGATATAAAAAAAGATAAACTAATAAAATAAGTTAGATAATAATTATTAAAATCAATGTATAAACATTGGTTTTTTCTATTACTTGCAATATATCTCTATAAATATTAAAATAAAATTAGATAGTGAGGCCTTATTATGCAAGATAAAATAGAAAAAAGTATAAAAGTACTAAATAATCAAATAGCATCTTCAAGTATAAATGAAGAATCAAAAAAACATTTATATGAAGTAATTAAAGGTATTCTAACATCTCTAAATAATAGAGTATACTCAGTAAAAGAAGAAGATCACACTTCGTATATTACTTTAAAGCCAAATTCCCAAAATCAAAACTCACTACTTGAAATATGTATAGTAGATAAAACAATCTCCTCATCAGAAAGTACTAGTAAATTAACATTTCCTTCTATAATAGAATTATCTAACTACATTGAAACTAATTTAGAAGAAATATCAAATAGTCTTAGTAATATAGCTTACTTTAGTACATTAAAAAAAGACTTAGATGAAGAAAAATTAATTGAAAAAGCTTTTGCTAATAAGCAACCTAAAATAACTGATACAATAAAAGAAATAACTGATAATACTAACATTTCTGATGATGTAAAAGAATGTATAAACAAAGTTCTAAGTAACTTAAATGAAAATCAAACCAAGCTATTAACTTTTAAGGATGAATCATTCGAAGAATATTTAACTATTCAAGAAAATTCTATAATGATAATAAGAAAAATATATAATCTAACAAATCAAGTAGTAGGAGAATCTTCATATGTAATCCTTCCCGATGAATTTCCTTCATACATTGAAGAACATCTAATTACAATAGAAGAAACTCTTAATCAAAATAAACATCTCTAAATAGTAGCCAGACACCTCTGGCTTTTTAATATTCTCACTTTATGTCCTGTAAAAAAATATTCAAAATAGTAAAGTTTTTCTTAAGGAGAGATATGTATGAATCAAGAAAAAATAGGTAAATTCATTTCCAAACTAAGAAAAGAAAGAAATCTTACCCAAGAAGAACTAGCCGAAAAACTTAATATTAGCAGCAAATCTGTATCAAGATGGGAAAATGGCAAATGTATGCCAGATATTTCATTATTAATCCCTATTAGTGAAATATTAGATGTAACAGTAAATGAATTAGTTAATGGTGAATTAATAAAAAAAGACGAAATAGAAAAGCAATCTACAATATCAACAAAAAATACTATAAACTATGCTAATACTATAATAAGAAAAGAAAAACATAAAAGTTATTTTATAATTATTTTAACTATAATAGTAATAATTCCTTTTATTTTAGCAATGGTTGATTATCATTTTATTAAACAAGGAGATACTCCTATCTTTATGTTAAAATTAACTGATGATAAGGAAAAAGTTGAAAGTTATATTGGGCTAGGTTATAAAATGACTCGTAAGACGGGAAAATATTTTTTTACATCCGATAAGCAGGATACTTACGTTAAATTTGGTACTTGGCTTCATTATCACAACATTTACATTCCACCTACAGAACCAAACTATATAACATTAAGCATACCTTACTCAAATAAGATAGAAGCTAAAAGAGGCTCATATTGTTGGTATCAAAATAACCAAGGTAGTTGTCTTGATACTATATCACTATTAGAAATGACATACACAGAAGGACTAGAAGTATCAGGTTATGAAAAAGTAAGCATATCCAACTTAATTGGAACAATCTCTAAAATAGAATGCTTTCGCAAAAGAGTAGATTATAATGATAATGATGAAAACAATTATATAATAGATATAAATTTCGAATATGGAAAAGATTATATCAAAATGCCTAGTCCAACAGAATTAAAAGATATTTATATAATAAAGATTACTGTAACATCAGATTATGGTGAAGTATGGTATTCCTTTAAGTTAAAAAAGTAAAGATAAAATACCCCCTCTTTACTTTTTTTCTTTTGAGTAATATCATTTTATTGAAGGTGATAAAATGGATAATAATAAAACATATCGTTCATACAATGATAAAAAAATAATAACAAATAGACTAAATCGAATAGAAGGTCAAATAAATGGTATTAAGAAAATGGTAGAAGATGACCGTCATTGTGACGACATTTTAATTCAATTACAAGCGGTTGATAAATCAATAAAATCTCTAGCAAACCTAGTATTAGAAAAACACATGTATGACTGTGTAACTAGTGAATTTGAAAAAGGTAATTTAGAAGTAATTGATGAAGTAGTAAGTTTATTTAGGAGGTTTCAATAATGAAAACAGAAAAAAATATTTTAATAGCATTTTTACTTAATATAAGTTTCTCAATATTTGAAATAATAGGAGGAATATTCACTAATAGTGTAGCCATCATATCCGATGCAGTTCACGATTTTGGAGATGCCATCAGTATCGGTATATCTTACTTCTTAGAAAAAAAGAGTAAGAAAAAACCAGATAATAAATATACATATGGATATACAAGATACTCAGTACTAGGAGCTATTATAACAAATTTAATCTTAGTAATAGGTTCTATCTTTGTTATATATAATGCTATAAATAGAATAATAACTCCCGAAGAGTTAAACTATAATGGAATGTTAATATTTGCTATAATAGGAGCAATTATTAACTTTATAGCAGCATATAAAACAAAAGATGGTGACTCTCTAAATCAAAAAGCAGTTAACTTACATATGTTAGAAGATGTCCTTGGTTGGATAGTAGTCTTAGTTGGAGCAATAATAATTAAACTAACTAACTTCACTATAATAGATCCAATACTATCTATTTTAGTAGCATTATATATTTTAATTAGTGCTCTAACTTCATTTAAAAAAATATTTGATTTATTTCTAGAAAAAACTCCTGAAGATATTGAAATAGAAGAGTTAAAAACACATTTACTAGAGATAAATGGTGTAATAGATGTTCACCACATTCATATTTGGAGCATAGATGGTTTTAATCACTTTGCAACAATGCATATTATAACAGATACTAAAGATATAAATAAACTAAAACACACTATAAAAGAAGAACTAAGTGAACATGGAATTTCTCATACAACAATCGAAATAGAAGACAAAGACTCACGTTGCGATGAACACGAATGTACAATTAAAACAGATACAACTCATCATCACCACCATCATCACTAGGAGAGTGTGTTATGAAAAATAAAAAAGTTTCAAAAAAACTTTTGATAATCCTAATTATAATCGTTTTAGCAATAAGTATATTAATACTTGGCAAATATCTAGAAAATAAAAAATATGATGATAAACTAGATACCATCATCACTCAAAATAATTGGTCTAGAGAAACAAAAAGTGACACTGAATTTATTTATTTTAATGAAAAAGGTGATTTTGGCTACTACTGTTCATGCGGTAACGGAGTAGACTACTATGAACTATGTGATTCATATAAATATGATGAAAAAACACAAACTATTAAATTAAAATGTTTATTGCCAATCGTTGATAACAAAATCAAAGTAATAGAATATGATGAAGAACAACTCACTTTAAATATTAATGGTGAAGAAAGAACTTTTGTTTCTCAAAATATAAAAGAATAAAAAAATAAAAAATACTTTTTGTATATGCTATAATAATTATAGGAGTGATAATATGTATAAGTATGTATATAAAAGAATTGAAATGTTTTATGAAGGCTGGGGCCCACTAGGTGGCAATGTGTTTTTGACAGAAAATCATCAAGAAACAATAAATAAAATGGCCGAAAAAGGATATCGTTACATCGGATTTATTCCTGTAAAACAAAGAGGTACAGGTCATATTGAAATAATGGACCTAATATTTGAAAAAGAAATAGATAAGAAGTAAAAATGGATTATATAATTGATTTATTAGTACAACTTATTACAGATGGAACTTATGATTTAAGCGATACTAAAGAAACTCCAAAATGGTTAACAATACCTCTTATTATAATGATACTATTTATATTACTAGGTACTATTATATTAATATTTACAACAGGAATTTTGTCTCTAAAAGAAAATAAATTATTAGGAATTATTTTACTAATTATTAGTATTGTAATATTGATATATTGTATATATAGATTTATTCATTTTATTAAAATAAGAGATCCTGAATCAACTGATTCCAAAAGATGGAATAAATTTGTTGAACAAATATGTCCTAAAAAATTAAAAGACTTAAATGAAGTACAAAAAAACGCAGTGTTATGTTTTTACTATGATCGAGAAATGAGTATCGGTGGACATGTTTGTTATTTTGACAACTATAGAAAAGTTTCAAATGAAGATTTAAAGAGTGCATTAAAAATAATAGCTAATAAGAAGTATGTAGAAATTTTTGAAGAAGCTATTGAACATGGAAAAGATGACAATTACGAAAAAGTAGATTCGTTATATAAAAAAATCTCTCCTTGTTTAACAGAATACTTAGAAGCTTATGTTTTAAAAAATTATAAAGATATTTTAGAATAAAAAAGAAGAATAGAGAGGTACAACATGGAAAAAGTAATAAGGGTAGATTTAGATTCAGAACTTGAATTGTATGAAAAATACGATAGTACAATAGCATCAAGAGAATTAGTGGAGTATATTTTAGAACATGCTAAAGAAGCAAACAAAAAAGATGATATAAAAATTATAATTTATAAAAAAAACATTTCTCAAGACACTATTAAAATTATAAAAAATGGTTTAAAATCAAAGTATAAAAGAAACTATTTTCACAAAAGAAATAATGATATAAAGCAAGTGCTTATGTTATTAGGAGGAGCTCTTTCTTTAGCGGTATCAACCCTCATAAAAGAAACAATTTTTAATGAAATAGCTCTAATAGGTGGTTGGGTTCTAATTTGGGAAACAATAGAATCCAATATATTCGATGATAGTAAGACAAAAATGGAAAATAAACTTATTGAAAAAATATTAAAAAGTGAATTCGTAGAAGAAAAAATGAAGTAATCTGTACTTTGTTAAGTGTCAATAGAATTTAAAGCGAGATGATTGAATGGGAATTTTTATATACGCTTTTACAGCTACTGGGAAATCATCCTTAGCTAAAAAATATAAGAACGTTATTGATATGGAATCTACATTATATAAATATCAAGGTATTGCAAAAGAAGACGAGAAATCAAAAGGTACTTCAAGAGAAATAAACAAAGAGTGGCCTAACAATTACTTTCAAGCATTAAAAGAAGTAAAAGATAAATATGATTATATTCTTATTTCAGATGACATATGTAATGAATTTCTAAAGAGTAATAAATATGAATACTGGTGGATTTATCCAAAAATTGAATTAAAATCAGAGTATTTAGAAAGATGTAAGAAAAGAGGAAACAACCAAGAATTTATTAAATGGTATTCTAAACTTTGGGATGAATGGATAGAAAATTGTATAAATGACAAAAATGCTTCGAAACATATCCAGTTAAAAAGTAATGAGTATCTTGAAGATGTCCTACCCAATTTAAAGGTATTCTAGATACTATTAAAAAAATCAAAAATAAGCAAAATACAAGGAGGAAATTATGAATAATAAAGTAGTAATAATTGGTTGCGGTAATGTTGGTATGAGTTATGCCTATGCTTTACTTAATCAAAGAACTTATGTTAATAAATTAATGTTAATTGATTTAAACAGAGAAAGAATAGAAGGCGAAGTAGCTGACTTAAATCATTGTTTACCATATGCGCCATCTAAAATAAGTATTAATGTTGGAGACTATGCAGATTGTAAAGATGCTAGAATAGTAGTAATAGCTGCTGGAGCTAACCAAAAGCCAGGTGAAACAAGAACTGATTTAATTCATAAAAATGCCAGTATTTTTAAAGATATCATAGACAAAGTAATGGCATCCGGATTCAATGGAATATTCCTAGTAGCAACAAATCCTTTAGATGTTATGACATATTTAACATATAAATATTCAGGACTTCCATCTAATCAAGTAATCGGTACTGGAACAAGTCTTGATACAGCCAGATTACAATTATTAATAGGAAAAAAACTATGTATTAATCCTAAGAATATTCAAGGATATGTAATTGGTGAACATGGGGACTCAGAATTTATTCCATGGAGTAATGCTAATATATGTCTTCAAAATATTAAACAATTTTTTAAAGAAGAAGAGTTGAACGCGATAGAAGAAGACGTAAGAAATGCTGCATATGAAATAATTAATAAAAAAGGTGCAACTTATTATGGAATAGGTATGGCTATGGTAAGGATAACCAATGCTATCCTTGGTAACGAAAATACTATAATAGCTTTATCTGTTTATGATGAAACAAATGATGTATATGTTGGTCTACCAGCAATAGTTAATTCTAATGGTGTAGAAAGACGTATTAAGTTAAATTTAACTAGTGATGAAGAAGAGAAGTTAGCAAATTCTATAAGAACAATAAAAGAAAATATAAATTGTATAAAAGACTAAGAAGTTAACAACTAATTAACTTCTTTTTTTAGTAAACAATAAATTCTAATTACAAAGCCCATACAAATTATTATAAATACATATAATAAAATGAAAGGGGTAAAATATGAGTAATAATTTAGATGCTATAAGACGTCGTATTGAGTGTGAACAAGAAAAAATGCCGAAGCAAGGATGTTGTTGTAATTTTAGAACGCAAACAAGTGGAATAACTGGCCCAACTGGCCCACAAGGAGCAACAGGTCCAACCGGTCCCACAGGTCCAACCGGACCACAAGGTGAAACTGGACCAACTGGTTTAACTCCAACATTAACAATAGGTGAAGTTACAACTGGCGACCCAGGTAGCACAGCAACAGCATCAATTACCGGAACATCACCAGACTTTGTACTTAACTTAACAATACCTCAAGGTCCAACTGGACCAACAGGTCCTCAAGGAGAAACTGGTCCAACCGGTCCAACAGGGCCTTCGTCTTAGAAAATTATCTCAAAAAGTAAACACTAATACACAAGAAGGAGTAGTTAAATACTACTTTTTCATTTGAAATTTGTTATAATAAATACATAAATAGGAGGACAAAATGAAAACAGTAGTAATAACAGGAAGCGCTAGAGGCCTAGGTTTCGAAATGGCCAAGTTATTTAAAAAAGCCAATCTAAACGTTGTAATAAGTGACTTAAAAGAAGAAAATTTAATAAAAGCCAAAGAAGAATTAGATAAAATAGAATCACAATCAAAAGTAGAATATCAAGTATGCAATGTTACAAGTAGTGAGGATGTTCAAAAACTAATTGATTTTACAACATCTAAATTTAAAACTATAGATATTTGGATAAATAATGCCGGAGTAAATCAACCAGATAAAGCTATTTGGAAATTAACCGAAGAAGAAATAAATTTAGTTTTAGATGTTGATTTAAAAGGAGCTATAATAGGTTCAAAACTAGCTATGGAAGAAATGTCCAAACAACATAAAGGAGCTATCTATAACATAGAAGGATATGGTAGCAACGATGCAATGATGTTAGGTTTATCAATCTATGGTACTAGTAAAAGAGCGATAACATATTTTACTCAAAGCTTAGCAAAAGAATCAGAACAACGTAACACAGGAGTTATAATAGGAAGACTTAGTCCTGGTATAATGATTACAGACTTTATAACTAATGCTTTAGGCGATAAAGGAAAAATCGAATTACCAGAAAAAACAAAAAAAGTATATAACATATTAGGAGACTATCCAGATGTAGTAGCAAACTTCTTAGTAACAGAAATGTTAAAAAACACCAAAAATAATGCTCATATCGAATGGTTAACTAATAGTAAAGCGGCATGGCGCTTTATGACATCTAGTTTCAACAAAAGAGACTTTTTTAACAAAATAAAATAATTATAAAAGGATGATATTAATGAACAAATCAAAAGTATATTTTACTAGCGTTCTAGAACCTAGTAGTTTAATAAGATTATATAAAGAAATAGGTGAATATTTACCTGGTAAAGTAGCAGTAAAACTTCATTCTGGCGAGGAAGGAAATCAAAACTATTTAAAACCAGAATTCGTTAAAGAAATAATTAATTATGTAAATGGTACAGTAGTTGAATGTAATACTGCATACGAAGGAGCGAGAAATACTACCGAAAAACACATCAAGTTAATGGAATCTCATGGTTGGAGTGATAATTTTGATGTAGATATCTTAGATAGTGAAGGTGAAGTAGTATTAGAAAATCCTACTGGCGAAATAATCCAGAAAAATTATGTAGGATCTCATATGAAAAATTATCATTCTATGCTTGTATTATCTCATTTCAAAGGACATCCAATGGGTGGCTTTGGTGGAGCATTAAAAAACATTTCTATTGGTCTAGCTTCAAGTAACGGAAAAAGATATATTCACTGTAATGGTGTAGAAAATGCTTCTTATGAAGATATGTTTACTGCTGATCACGATTCATTCATCAAAGGAATGGCTGATTCAGCGAAAACTATTACAGATTTTTACCAAGATAAAATCGTATTCATTAATTCAGTAGTAAATTTATCAGTAGATTGTGATTGCTGTGCAACAGCTAAAGCTCCATGTATGAAAGATATTGGTATCCTAGCCTCAACTGACCCAGTAGCTTTAGATCAAGCTTGCATTGACTTAATTTATAATTCACATGATAAAGGAAGAGATGAGTTAGTTGAAAGAATTGAATCTCGTAATGGGCTACTGATATTAGAATCAGCAGAAAAACAAAACATTGGTACAAGGGAATACGAACTAATAAATATAGACTAGATATTGCATAGCAATATCTTTTATTATTGAACAAACCTCCAAAAATTAGATATAATTAATATGGTGATAGTATGAGCAATAAATTATTTGATACTCAAACAAGAACAGAATTACACACTCATTTACTAAGTTTATTAAGTGCTGATAAATTCTTAATATTATTAAAAAACTATTATCCAATAATAAGAGATGTATTAAGAAATCCTACTATTAAAGATACAATAAAATTACCGATAATAGAATTATACAATCTACCATTAGATGAACTAAAAAAAAGACTAACTATATATAATCCAATAGATAATACTCAAACTATGAGTGATTTCTTTATTCCAAGAAGAACTCTATTAAGTGTATATAGTTCACTAATAAATGAATATCCATTTTTAAAAATGCTCGAATTAACCAAAAACACATCATCATCAAAAGAAATTCAAAACCACTTTTTTAATCTATACTTAGAAAAGTCATTAAACGAAAAAGATTTAGTAAATGGTTTAATTTATAGTGAATATATAAATATGTCTTTAGAAGAACTAATTAATCAAGGAGTAAAATATGTAGAAATAAGTTATTCAAATCTTCCTATAATAAGAAATATTTATATAAAAAAAGAAATCAGGGAGCAAATAGATTGTCGTTTTATGTTATGTACAAATCGTGAAAATATAGCATTCCATTTTGAACCAGAGAAAAAATCAAAAAAGGAAAGAAAAAAGTATACGTTTAAAAAAGACGCAGCTCCTAGTTTGAAAAGCGGTCTAGAATGGAGTCACAGGGAGGCTTTAATAGATACATTAGACGGAAAACAAAAAAACATAATTGGTTTTGATATAATGGGTCAAGAAACTCCGTTACGTGATCAGGAGTTATCAAGAGACCCTAATTCCGAAGTGAGTTTCTATAATAAATTGAAAATAATATTAGAGATTCTTCAAGAAGATTATCAAGAAACAGGCATAATGACAACGTTTAGAATTCATGGTGGAGAAACTCCTAATACAGATGATAATATATTTAATACATTAACTATGTTAAAAGAATTAGCTCCATTATCTCCTTTAAAGCAAATCCCACCACCAGAGATAAGAATAGGTCATGGAGTATATTTTAAAGATACTAAAAAATACTTTGAGCTATTAAAAAGTTTAAATGTAATAGTAGAAATTAATTCTACATCTAATATAAAATTAGGAAATGTAGCAAGAATAACTGATATTAGGTATAAAAGATATCTAGAAGAAGGAATACCTATTGTAATAGCAACCGATGGTCATGGCTTATATGACACGACAAAAATAAATGAAGATAACAATGCAAAGGCAGTATTAGGCGACTATTTCGACGTTGTAATAGCAACAGATGAATATGTTTTAGGACAGAAAACAAGGTGATATTATGGAAAAAATAAAATTTTTATCTTTTTACAAAAGAGAATTAGAACGTATTAACAGATTTAATATTCAAGCATCACCAGAAGAAAACCAAATATCAGAATATAAATTTCAAAATCAATACTCAGAAAATGAAAGATTAATTCATGCTATAGATTCGATTGAAAGCTCATATAATAATTGTTCTGCAGATAATTTAGATTTTGCTGATCAAATAACAATAAATAGTTTTATTAAAGAATTAAGACAAGCAATATTAGATTACATTTATTCTAATAATAAAAATATTTCCCTAGATATAATAGAAGAAATGATTACGCTAGTAAACTTATATCTTGGTATGCAAGTACTTCATTATCCAGCATTTATTAAATTAACGAATAACCAATACATAGATAAAGAGTTATTATCACAATCTAATGAAATAGATTTTGAAATCCCAGATTTTCAAACTACCTTGAAAGAACTTCAAAACCTTCAATTAACTAAATACAAAGTAATACCAGAGAAACAAAAGTTTATAAGATTCTATGAAAAAGAATTAAAAAGACTTTATAAATATCAAAATCAAAAAGAAAATAATTATAAAAATTATAATGAAGCATCTAACGAGGAAGAAAGACTTATTAAATTAGTATCAAGTATAAAAGAAGTTAAAAAGAAATCATTTACTAAGATAATGAAATCAGGATATGAATATACTCAAAAAGCAGAATTAGCCAACTATATCCAAGACTTAGAATATGCCATCTATAATTATGATAATTATAATCTTGGTATTTTAGAAATGATGACTGAAATAGCTAATTTACTACTTAATATAGAAATCCAAAATCCCCAAGCTTTTACAAAATTAATAGATAATAACTATGTAGAAAACTATATATTAACCCAAGATGGTATTCAAATACTTTCATTTGAAGAAACATATAGAATAATAAAAGATTTTAATAAAACTTTAAAATAAGGAGAATTTATATGAAAGATTTAATAGAGAATATAAAAAAACATTTAACAAAAACAAATTCTAATATAATAGAATATCTAATAAATATTATTATAGATAATTCTATAAATAATGTAGACTCTCTAATTAATTTAGAAAATATTAATTTTACTATA
>CAZJHG010000004.1:0-51443 GCA_964545885.1 uncultured Muribaculaceae bacterium
GAAAAGTATGTATATATAACTTAAAATAACATACAATTTAGTATGTTATTTTTTTTACTTTTTTGTAGAATATTGTCTTATATATGTAAATTTATTTATTATGGTTGCTATTTTATTTTTTTTATTGCTATAATTTATTTGGGTGATAAATTATGAATTATAAATATACTTCTAGAAGTATAGAAGACACTATGGAATTAGCCGAAAATATTGAAAGTGAAAAATTTTCTGGAATGGTTATATGTTTAGATGGGGAACTTGGAAGTGGTAAAACTGTTTTTGTAAAAGGTTTTGCTAAAGCTTTAGGAATTAAAGATACTATAACTAGTCCAACTTTTAGTTTAGTTAAGGAATATTACGATGGCGAGATGCCTTTGTTTCATATGGACGTTTATCGTTTGGAGGATTCTAATGAAAATTTCGGTTTAGATGATTACTTAAATCAAGACGGCGTTTGTATTATTGAATGGCCTGAAATGATTGAAACCCAATTACCAGATGAAAGACTTGATATTAAATTTAAAGTTATTGATGATGATACTAGGGTTTTAGTATTTACTCCATATGGTCAACAATATGAAGAACTTTGTGAAGCTGTCTTATAAACTCGAAAGAGTTTTTTCTTTTGTCTTAATTGTGGTATAATAAAGCTCGTGAGGTGGTTACTTTGTATTCATTATTTATTGATACTCATGATAAGAATGTTCTTATTATATTATTTAAAAATGGTGAAATTTTTATTAAAGAAAATTTTGAATCTAAAAATAAACATAGTGAAGTTGCTATGCCAACAATTGATAAGGTTTTGACTACTGCCAATGTTGATATATCTGAATTAGATAATATTATTGTTGTTAATGGCCCTGGTTCATTTACTGGTGAGAGAATTGCTGTTACTATTGCAAAAACGATTGCTTATTCTTTAAGTATTCCTATTAGAGTTATTGATGCTTTAACTATATTAGCTATTAATGTAAATACTGATTATAAGATTGTTGCTATTGAAGATAGGAATGGTGCTTTTGTTGGAACATATAATAAAGATAATCAAATTGTTGGTTCACTTCAGTATTTAAATAAGAGTTCTTATGATGAATTTAAGAATATAAACAATGTTATAGTTGACATAGATATTAATTATGAGAAAGTTTATGATTTTGTTATTAATTCTAAGGAATTGAATCCTCATGAAGTTAAGCCATTATATATTAAAGGAATTAGTGCTTTAGATGGTAAATAGTGTTTTATTAGATGATTTAAATAAATTTAATGAATTAGGTTGTTTGGTTAATAGTAATTTTGTTAATTTATTTAATTTAAAAAACTTAATTGATTCTTCTTATGATTATGTTTATGGTTATTATTATGCAAATGAATTAGTTGCTTTTATACATGTAACTAAATTGTATGAAACTATGGATATTGTTAATGTTGTTGTTGAAGAAAAATATAGGAATAAAGGTATTGCTACTACTCTTATTAAATATGTAATTAAGTTATTTGATGATACTGAATTTGTTATGTTAGAAGTTAACGAAAATAATAAAGTTGCTATTTCTTTATATGAGAAGAATGGTTTTAAAACTATAAATAAGAGGAATAATTATTATGGTGCTGATGCCGCATTGATTATGAAAAGAGTTGTTGATAATGAAAGATGTTAATATTTTAGCTATTGAGTCATCTTGTGATGAAACTAGTATGGCAATAATTAAGAATGGTTATGAATGTGTTCATTTAACTGTTTTGACACAAATGGACACACATGCAGAGTTTGGAGGAGTTGTTCCTGAAGTAGCTTCTCGTATGCATACTGAGAATATTACTATGGTTCTTGAAGAAACTTTGACTAAAGCGAATATGACTATGAAGGATATTGATGCTATTGCTGTTACTTATGCTCCTGGCTTGTTAGGAAGTTTGCTAGTTGGTGTAGAGTTTGCAAAGGCGCTTTCTTACGTACATAAAAAGCCATTGATTGCTGTAAATCATATTGCTGGTCATATTTATGCTAATAACCTTGAGACGAAAATGCAGTTTCCTTTACTTGCACTTGTTGTTAGTGGTGGTCATACTGATTTGATTTTAATGAAAGAGGATTATAATTTCGAACATATTGGTGGGACTTTGGATGATGCTATAGGAGAATGTTATGATAAAGTTGCTCGTGTTATTGGGCTAGGATATCCTGGTGGTCCTAAGATTGAAAAAGCTGCTTTAATGGGTGATCATACATATGATTTGCCAATTCCGATGAATGACGATACTTTTAATATGAGCTTTAGTGGTCTTAAAAGTAGTATTATTAATTTAGTTCATAACGAAAAGCAACGTGGTAATGAAATTAGATGTAATGATATTGCTAAAAGTTTTCAAGATGTTGCTGTTGATCAATTATGTCGAAAGACCGAGTTGGCTATTAAAAAGTATGATATTAAGAATATGATTATAGCGGGTGGTGTATCTGCTAATAAATATTTAAGAAGTGAAATAAAGAAAGTTACTGATAAGTATAATGTGGATTTGTCTGTTCCTAGAATATTATATTGTACTGATAATGCAGCTATGATAGGTGCTGCTGCATATCCTTTATATTTGAAAGGACAATTTGCTGATTTGACTTTGAATGCTACTAGTAGTGATGAGTTATATTAGTTTATTCTAAATAGGATATATGATATTATATATTATAGATATCATATAAGAAGGTGTAATGTATATGAAGAAAGTTTTAGTTACTGGCGCTGCCGGAACTGTTGGATTACAAGTTATAAGATTTTTACTTAGTGAGGGTAAATATGAAATTACTGCATTAGATTTAAAAACTAAAAGTGTTTATAGAAGATTAAAACCTTTTAGGAAAAGAATTAATATTGTTTTTGGTGATGTTAATGATGATACTATTGTTGATGCTTTGGTAAAAGATCATGATGTTGTAATACATTTAGCTAGTGTATTACCACCATTAGCTAATATTAGGGAAGATTTATGTAAAGAAATTGATTATAATGGTACAAAGACTATAGTTGATTCAATAAAGAGTTATAATCCTGATTGCTATTTTCTATATGCATCTAGTACATCGGTTTATGGTAATCAAAAAGAATATGAGAGTATTTCTATTAAATCCGAATGTACTATAGATGAGTATGATTATTTTTCTAAATATAAGTTATTATGTGAAAAGTATATTAAAACTAATATAAAGAATTATTCAATCTTTAGATTGTCTTATATTTTGGGTGATCCAGGTTTAGAACGTTTAATTTATAATGTTCCATTAAATTGTAATATGGAAGTTCTTTCTTCAGAAGATGCCGCATATGCATTTGTTTGTGCAATTGATTTTAGAAGAAAACTTAATAAAAAAACTTTTAATGTATCTGGTGGGGAGAAATTTAGAACTTCTTATAGTGATTATTTAATAAATGTGTTTAATACTTATGGTTTGTCATTAAAGTTTATAGCTTCTTGGTTAATGGCTGAAAAGAATTATTCGGGTGGTTATTATATTGATGGTGATGATTTAGAAAATGTATTACATTTTAGAAGTAAAAATTTAGATGTTTATTATAATACTTTAACTAAGTATGAATATAAAGTAAGTAGATTTTTACCTAGGTTGTTTGCTAAGCCATTTGTTTGGAAATATAGCAAGAAAAATAAAACAAAATAGTGTTATATATAAATAATATCTAGTATTTTTTAGAGATGTTATGTATAATAGTTAAGATTTTAAAGAGGTGTTTATATGGGAAGAGCTTATGCTGTTAGAGAAGCAAAGATAAAGAAAACTGGTGCTGCTAAAGGAAAATTGTATACTAATTTTGCTAAAGAAATATATTTAGCTGCTAAAAGGGGAGTACCGGAGATTGAAGCTAATAGTGCATTAAAACATTTGGTTGAGAAAGCCAAGAAGATGCAAGTACCAGCAGATATTATTAACAGAGCTTTAGATAAAGCCAAAGGAGCTGGTAGAGATGAGTATGAAGAGATAATTTATGAAGGATTTGGTCCTGGAGCTTCAACATTTATGATTAAAACATTGACAGATAATGTTAATAGAACTGTTGGTGAAGTTAGAGCCGCATTTAATAAGTTAAATAAAAGTTTAGGAGTTACTAATTCAGTTTCATATAATTATGATAATTTATGTGTATTAAGTTTTAAGTCTGATAAAGAAGAAGAACTTTTGATGGCATTACTTGATGCAGGGATAGAACCAGTTGAATTTGAAAATGAAGATGGTTTTATTAATGTTGAGGTAAAGTATGTTGATAATATTAAAGCTAGAGATATTATAGAAACAATTGAACCTAATGTTGATTATGAGTTAGATGAATCAGGTTGGTATGCTAAAGATTTAGTAAAACTTGAAGGCGAAGATTTAGATTTATTTAATAAACTATATGGTTTACTAGATGATATTGAAGATGTTACTGATGTTTATCATAACGTTGATTTGAGTGAATAGGACATTCTTGTAATGTCTTTTTTAATTATCGAGGAGAATTTTTATGAAAGAAATTATTTATAATGATAGTAATATGGAAGATGTTTCTGTTAATGAATGGGTGAAGAAGGGCAAAGTTAGTTGTAATTAACTCTGAAAACGAAATATTGCTTGCACATACAGATGATAGTTATTATTTTTTAGGTGGACATGTTGAGAAAAACGAAAGTGATAATGAATGTTTAATTAGAGAAATAAAAGAGGAAGCAGGAATAGAATATAATCCTAATGTTACTGATCCTTTTGTGACTATTAAATATTATTGTAAGGATTATCCTTGTGTTGGTAATAATAGAGGTTATATTTCCAATTACTACGTTGTTTATGATGATATGGAAGTTAATGATAATAATACTAATTTAACTGATGATGAATTAAGGAATCATTTTAAATTAGTTTATATTCATAAAGATAATATTTTAGATGAAATTGCTCCATATTTAAAAACTAGTAAAAGGAGTAATGTTATTAGGGATACTATGGAAGTTTTAAACGAATTATTACATAAGTAGTTTCACTTTTTTTTCACAAATATAGTATAGTATTTAATTATTGAGGTGATATATATGAAAATTCTTGTTGTAGATGATGAATCTTTAATTAGAGATGTAATTAGAGAGTACTTACTGTTAGAAGAGTATGAAGTCGATGAAGCAGCTGATGGAGAAGAAGCTGTTAATAAGTGTAAGGATAATGATTATTCTTTGATTATAATGGATATAATGATGCCACATATGGATGGTTATCAAGCTTGTAGGGAAATACGCAAAATAAAAGATATTCCGGTTGTAATGCTTTCTGCTAGAGGAGAAGAATATGATAAATTGATTGGTTTTGAACTAGGTATTGATGATTATGTTACAAAGCCTTTTAGTCCAAAAGAGTTAATTGCTAGAGTTAAAGCTATTTTAAAGAGATCATCATTAGTTTTAGATGTTTATCAATTCAATGGATTAAAAATAGATGATAAAGCTCACGATGTTACTATTGATGGTGATAAAGTATATTTAACTCCTAAAGAGTATGAACTATTAAAGTATTTTATAACAAATAAAAATATAGCATTATCTAGAGAACAGTTACTTACTAATGTTTGGGGTTATGACTTTTATGGAGATGATAGAACTATAGATACTCATGTAAAAACACTTAGAAAAAACTTAGGTAAATATGGAGATTGTATAAAGACTATTAGAGGAATAGGTTATAAGTTTGAGTATAATGAGAAAAAGAACTACTAGTATTAGATTTAAAATCTTACTTTATTTAATTTTATTTTCTGTATTTATATTACTTTTGTTTTGGGAAACTCAAGGTTTGTTATCAGAGTATTTATATGAAAAATATCAAATTAGGGACGTTTCTAAATTAGCAAAGGAAATTAGTAATACAGATAAAGAAGATTTACATAATTATTTGATGAGTGTTGTTTATAAAAATTCGGTATGTATAGAGTATATTGATGAAGATGGAAGAGCTAGTTTGTATAATGATGCCTCTACTGGATGTTTATTAGGTAAAGATAATAATGTATTAACTGAATATAAAAAAGAATTGTTTAATAGTGGTGAAAAGACTAAAGCAATTAAATTAATTAATCCTGATTATGAAGAATCTTATGCATTACTTTTTGGTATTGAAGTAGAAGATGGTTATGTATTTTTGTTTACTATGTTAAGTAATGTTAATAAAAATTATATTTTAGTTAAAAGTCAAATGTTATACATGATAGTTATTGTAATAGCTTTTGCAATACTTATAAGTATTGTTTTATCTAGACTTTTTAGTGATTCAATAGTAGAAATAACTGAGAAATCTAAAATGTTAGCTAATGGTAATTATAATGTTGAATTTGAATATAGTGGAATAAAAGAAATTGATGAGTTAGCTGATACCCTTAATTATTTAGAAAGTGAAGTTAGTAAAACTGATCAGTATAGAAGAGATTTAATGGCTAATGTTTCTCATGATTTAAAAACTCCTCTTACAATGATTAAAGCTTATGCTGAAATGGTTAGAGATATTACTTATAAGGATAAAAATAAAAGAGAAGAAAATCTTAATGTTATTATTGATGAGACAGACAGATTAAATATATTGGTTAGTGATATTTTGACACTTTCTAAGTTACAAGCCAATTCAGATACTTTGGAAATTGAAACATTCGATTTAAGGAAAGAAATTGAAGGCATATTAAAAAAATATGATTATTTAAAAGATACTGAGGGATATGTTTTTGAAACAATAATGCCTACTAATATAATTATAAGAGCTGATAAAAATAAGCTTAATCAAGTTATTTATAATTTAATTAATAATGCCATAAATTATACTGGTAATGATAAAAAGGTTATTATTAAGGTTTCGGAAGATAAAAAAGAATACTTGGTAGAAATTATTGATTCAGGTAAGGG
This sequence comes from uncultured Muribaculaceae bacterium, assembly GCA_964545885.1. Lineage (GTDB taxonomy): Bacteria > Bacillota_I > Bacilli_A > RF39 > UBA660 > Coprovivens. Next base: position 6,928 of record CAZJHG010000004.1, read on the forward strand.
GATTAATAAAGAAGATATAGATCATATTTGGGATAAATATTATAAGAATGACAAAAATCATAAGAGGAATGTTGTTGGGACTGGTATTGGTCTTTCAATAGTGAAAGAGATTTTAGAATCTCACGATTTTACTTATGGAGTTAAAAGTGAGAAAAATAAGGGGTCAACTTTTTATTTTAAAATTAAAAAAGTTAATAATGTAAAGAAGTGATAATTCTTTATTATTTCACTTTTTCATCACATTTTTTTCATAATTCTAATGTAGTATTAAATTATGAAAGGAAGAATGATAGATATAGTAAAATAAATGTATTGTTAATTAAAGATGAAATAATAAATTTAATTATATAATATAAACCCTATACAATTAAAATAACATATAAACTCAAACTCACACTTTTGGAAAAAGACTACTGGAAAGTCTTTTTCTTTTTGTATTGAATTTTTTTTCTTTTTGTTATATTCTTAATATATGAAAGTTGTGTGAATTTATATGAATGGACAAAATAATGGTCAAAATGGGGATTTTGGGGTTAATCAATTAAATCAAGGAGTGAATTATATGCAAAATAACCAACAAAATGATGCTCAGCAACCAATGAATCAAGTACAGAATACATCTCAACCAATCGTAAATACTGCTCTTGTAAAAGAAAAAGCTAATGTATTTGTTGGTAAAGCTAATGGTGTTTTAAATAACACAGTTGCTAATTTAAAAACTAATAAAAATTATCAAGTTGGTGCAATAGTTATTGTAGTAGTTGTTTTATTATTATTGCTTGGTAAGTATTTATCACCATCATACAGAGTTGTTAATTCTTATATGAGTGGTATGAAAAATTTTAATGCAGAGAAAATTGTTAAATTATTGCATGAAGATATGTATGAAGACGAAGATGATGAGATAGATGATTTAGAAGATGATTTTGATGAATATGAAGATAAAGATTATTCTATTAAATCATATAAAATAGTTGATAGTATTACATATACTGAAAGTCAATTAGAGACTGTAGCTGAATCTTTTGAAACTTGGTATGATATTGATGAAAAAGATGTTAAAGCTGTAAAACAATATATTGTTAAGATTAAAGCTGATAATGATGGTGATAAAGAATATTCTTATAGCCGTGTTACAGTTGTTAAAATTGAAGGTAAATGGTATTTGTGGAATTAAATAGGAATTTTATCTTATTTAAATAATTTATAGGACGAGGAGTTTATATGGAAAATAAAGAAGTAAAAAAAGAACAAGTTAATAAAAAAGATTCAGTACTTAATACAGAAACATTAAAAGAAAAAGCTAATGTAGTTGTAGAAAAAGTTAAAGGTGGTTTTAATTATTATAAAGGTAATATTAAAACAGATAAGAGATTGTGGGCTGGAACTGCAGGTGTTGTAGTTGTTATTGTATTATTGATTGCTTTATTATTTGTTAATCCTTCAAAGGGTGTTGTAAAAAAATATGCAGAAGCAATGATGGACTATGATGCAGAAGCAATAGTTAAAATCACTCATAAAGAAGTTATTGATTTTTATGATGATAAATTTGATGACTATGAAGATTTTTTAGAGGATTCATTTTCTACTTTAGAAGATGCTGATACTGTATATAAAGAATATGAAATAGATAGTGAATATAAAGTTCTTAATAAAAATAAAACAGAGGATTATGCTGAAGCATGGGATGATGCTTATGGTATAGACGAAGATTCTGTTAAGGAAATAAGACGTTATACAGTTAAATTTAAAGTAAGTTATGATGGTGAAAGAGAAACAGTAAAAGAGAAAGTATTAGTTGCTAAAATTGGCGGTAAATGGTACTTTATGGCTACTGAGTAGTTTATCTATTTAAGTTTAAAGTTTGTTGAAGTGTAATAAATTATGGTTTGATTGTTACACTTCTTTTTTTGTGTTATAATTTTTATAGTATTTGAATATAGTAATTGTAAATTATTTATATAATTGTATAATGTAATTTTTGTATTACTTGTATATGTTAGTTATGTAGTAATTTTTTTAATAGTAAGGTGATATTATGTTTGTTAAATATTTAATTATTTTTTTTGTAGCAATGGTTCCGCTTGTTGAACTTAGAGGAGCAGTACCTATAGCTGTTGCTATGGGGTTACCTAAGATATTATCTTTTATAATTTGTATTGTTGGTAATATGGTACCTGTTCCAATTATTTATTTGTTTTCTAGGAAAGTATTGGAATGGGGAAAGGATAAAGCTGTTATTGGTAAATTTTTTTCTTGGTGTTTGTTAAAAGGAGAAAAGGGTGGCAGAAAGTTGCAAGCAAAGGCAGGACGTGGTTTGTATTGGGCATTGTTTTTATTCGTAGGTATTCCTATTCCAGGGACTGGAGCATGGACTGGTACTTTGGCTGCTAGTATTTTAGATTTAGATTTTAAAAAGACAGTATTAGCTGTTACGGCAGGTGTTTTATTGGCTGGAATTATTATGTTAGTTGGTTCTATCGGAGTATTTGAGGTGATATTTTAATGGAAACTGTAGTATATTTAGTAAGACATTCTGAAACTGCGTCTAAAAGTAATATAAAGTATATTAGCAATGAAGATTCTGGACAAATTCGTAATGAAAAATCTTTTTTATCTGTTAGTGGCGAGAAGAGAGCAGAAGCTTTGAGCAAACATCCAGAGTTACAAAATATTGATGCTATATATAGTTCTAACTATGTTAGAGCTTTAGAAACTGCCAAATATATTGCTTTCGAAAATAATACTATTATTAATGTTGATGATAGGTTAAATGAACGTAAAATAGGTCAACTTGATGATATGGAATGGAAAGAATTTAGTAAACTTCAAACTAAGGATTTTGGTTTCAAATTAGTCGGAGGAGAATCTTTGAATCAAACTAAGAAAAGAATAGTTGATGCTATGAAAAATATTCTTATGTTTGAAACTGGTAATAGAGTTGTTGTTGTTGGACATAGTACAGCTTTTACTTGTTTACTTAGTGCGTGGTGTGAAATAGGTCGTAACTATGATGATGAGATTATTCTGACTTATGGAGATGATACTATTGTAGACGGACATTGGAGTGCACCTATGGTTTATAAAGTTGTTTTTGATGGCATGAATGTACTAAGTATTGAATATGTTAATATTGAGGAATAAGTTTTAAAATTTTTATAAAAAAAGTAAGATTTCAATTCAATGAAATCTTACTTTTTTAATTTACGATAAACTTTTAATAATACTGGTAGAACTTTGTACCAGAATGGTTTATTAATTAAATCAAATTCGCCAATAAATTCAATTAAATCTCCGCCAATTTTTCTTTTATACTCAAATATACCGGCTAAGTTTTTATATTTTGTATGTGGGTCGCCAACGACACCAAATAAATCTGCATATTCGTATTTTTCATTGTATGCATCTTTCATAAATTCATAATATAATCTGTTTACTGTCCCAGTATAGGATGCTACTTCATCATTGCCTATGTAAAGTGACCATGCTCCAGTTTTTGAATATGTACAGATTAGTGAAGCACATGTATATTCATCTTTATGCTTTTTTTCTACTTCTTTAAAATAATCGATATCTTTTTGAATTTTTACTTTACGTTCTTCTTTTTTTTCATTTTCTAACTCTTTTGTAAATTTTTCAATTAATTTACAGGGATTTATTTTAACATTGTAAACTTTGATGTAACCTTTTTTACTTAATTCTTCATATACATTTTTATAGTACTCATAAGTATAGGCATTAAAGCCATCTTTTTCTGATATACATTGAATTAGTTCATGAAAAGTTTTTACTTCATTACTTTGGTATACTTCTAAATCATAATTATAACTTCTTTTTATAGGGCGAGAAAAAGATTTAGAGAATGTTTTTTCTACGTTATCAAAAGAATTGAATTTATTGTAGTAAGTACGGAATGTATATCTTGGTTGATTTCCTTCGTAAAGTTTATTAAAGCCTTTATGTTTATATCCTAAATTAATGAAATTGTCATATATATCATAGTTATTAATTCCATCTTTTATTGTATTACCTTCTGTATCTACTTCTTGATACATAATTGGTGGATCGAGTTTTAGGTAGATTGCATTTTCTTCTTTTAAATATTTTTTTAGTTCTTTTGTAAATTCTTCTAGTACTATCTTATCTTTGAAATCCATTGTAAATCCTCTAGGTGCATAAAAGTAGCACATGTTAAGTGGTGTTTTCTTTTTTAAAAGAAGAGCCGTAGCTACTATTTCATCTTTATCATTTTTAAGTCCTACATAACATGGTATTTGATTTCTATTTTTTTTGCATGCTTGTCCCCATTCATAGCTTTGCATAAAATGATTGTTGGTTGTTTGTTCCCAAAATTTTTGATATTCTTGTTCTTTTAAGTCTTTTATAAATTTCATGTAATCACATCCTATTAAAAGTATAACATAGTTTGAGAAATTTATTTGTTGTTTTGTAAATAGATGTAAATAATTTTAAGCCTTATTTACTTGGACGTTCTAGTTATTTCGAATATTTTTTAAAAGTGTAAAAAATACACTTTATATTTTTAACATTGTATGTTATGCTTTAAATGGTAGAGAAAATAGAAGGTAAAAGGAGAGTTTTTTATGAAAGTAGTTATGCTTGGAAATGATACCAAGGAAGAAATAGAAAAGAGGTTGCAGATTGTTGCTTCTGCTGGAAATTTATCACGTGCTGATGGAACTGTTACTCAAGTTTTTGAAAGTAATAATTATTATGATAAAAATTTAAAGTTAGCGCGTGCAGTAGTAGGTTATGGTCATAAGTCAATAGCTGAACATGATTATATAGTGTTTGCCCTTGAAGATGTTACACCAATTGTTGAACAAACTATTATTGGTTATAGATTGACATCATTTACAATTAAATCTAGAAGAAATGTTGATTTTAGAAATGTTGGTTTTTATGTACCTGATTTTCATGATAGTGAAGGTAAGAAATTAAAAAATAATCGTGCTTTGCAGAATCAATATAAAAAATATATGCAATCATTATTTGATAAATATGGAGAATTAGTTGATGAGGAAATACCTGTAGAAGACTGTCGTTATATTTTGCCTTATTCTTATTATAGTAATATTATAATGGGATGTGATGCTAATGAACTAATGCGTATGACTTCTGATATGCTTCATGGTAAGATTTCACATATTCCTGAAATAAGAGAATTAGGTGAAAAATTTGAAGCGATGATTAAAGAAAATGCGCCGTATTTAACTAGAGCTTTGGATGCTGAAGCAGATAAAGATTACTATGAAGATAAATATGCTTTTGTAGATGAAATGGTTAAAGAGACAGATATTGACACTGGTAGATTGCTTTCTAAAGTTAAGATGACTGATTATACTAAGAATGCTGATTGGAAAGTTTTATGTAGTTTAATTGCTGCTAGATATCAAGTTAGTGTGGAAGATGCTTCTGAGATTATGCATCAACTTTCATATAAAGATACAGATATAAAGAGAAAGTTAATGCAAGCTCTTATACATAGTAAAAATCAAAGAGAATTAGAACAGGTTTTATTTTCGTTTGAAATTCCTATTTCTCTTGCAGTATTAACTCATATTACAAGACATAGAATGCATTCGTTATTAGTTCCTGATTTTGTACCATTATGGGACATGGGGAATTATGTTACTCCAGATACTGTTGCTAAAAATCATAAAGCTGAATATGATGAGATATTTAGCAATAATGAGTTAATGGTTGAAGATTTTAAAAAGCAAGGAGTAAGAGATGAAGATTTAGTTTATTTTTACTTATCTGGTAATGCTTGTAATATTTACACTACGATGAACGGTAGAACATTAGAATGGATTTCAAGAATGAGATGTTGTAATAAAGCTCAATGGGAGATAAGAAATGTTGCTAATGCAATGGTTGAACAAGCTAGCAAGGTTGCACCATTAATTGGAGAAGGGCTTGGACCATATTGTAAAGTTATGGGATATTGTCCTGAAGGTAAAGATAGTTGTAAGGTTAGAGGTGTAGTTACATTAGCAAAAAAGCCTAAAAAAACAGATGATAAATGATAGGAAGTTATTAATAATACTTCCTTTTTTTTCTTTTTTTTGTTAGTATAGAGGTCGTAAGTAGGTGATGTAATGCTTGATTATAAATTAGTTGATGCACAATTTAAAGATAGTGACATACTTATTAGTATAAAATTAGTAACAATGATTGATGACGAAATGGATAAGGTTTTATCATATACTGAAAAGAAAAAAATACGTAAAAGTATTGATATGAATGTTGAAAGAACTTGTGAATCTTATAAAATCATTTATGTTGGTAAAAAGATAGCTGGTGCTTATTTGATTTTGCCATATGAAGACGGCGTTATCATTGATGAAATATATTTATTTAAAGAATTCAGAAATAATGGAATAGGAACAGATATAATAAAGAAAATTCAAAAAGATAATTCAGAACTTTATGTTTGGGTTTATAAAAATAATAAAGATGCGATTAGATTATTTGAAAAGTTAGGTTTTAGAACTATTACTAATGGTAGAACTCAAATAATGAAATATGATAGAGTATATATAAATATTAAAGATAAGCTTAGTAATATTAAATTAGGTTATAGAGATAAAAATGGAAGTTTATATTCTGGTTTTAATAAAAATTTTAAAGAACTGTTTTATTTACAGAGTCCTAAGCAATTACTTGAAACTCGAGTTGGATGCTGTTTTGAACAAGTAGAACTTGAAAGGGAGTTAGTTTCTAAGTTGGGGGCAGATTTTAGAACTTATTTTATGATGTATCCAGATGATAATATGGATTATGCTCATACTTTCTTAATATATAAAGATAGTAAAAAATATTATTGGCTAGAGAATGCTTGGATAAAATATAAAGGTGTTCATATGTATGATTCAAAGGACGAGTTACTTATTGATGTAACAAAGAAGTTTATTGATACCATTCCAAATGGAGAAATAAAGAAAATTAAAATGTTTATGTATGATAAACCTAGATATGGAATTAATTATAGTAAGTTATTATCTCATTTTATAAATTCTAAGAAGTGTTAAAAATCGATATTTTGTTTATCGGTTTTTCTTGTGGATTAGAATTTGTTTTTATATACTAATTTTAGTAATTAAAGAAAGGAGTGATCATATATGAAATTAATTACAAATAATAGAGATTTGATCACTATAAATGTGATTTAATTCTCTAAGAAAGAGGAGAATGATATGAAAGAAAAAGAAATATGGGATATGCTAATTACCAGGGCTTTTGAAGTTTTGAATCCTAGAGTAGTTTCACCTTTTATTGAAGCTGGTGGCGTAGCTGCGGCTGTTTTAACTAAGAAAGGAAATGTTTATACAGGTGTTTGTATTGATACTGCGTGTTCTCTTGGTATGTGTGCTGAGCGTAATGCTATTGCAAACATGATAACTAATGGAGAAAGTGAAATAGTTAAGTTGGTTTGTCTTATGAGAGATGGTAAGGTTGGAAGTCCTTGTGGTGCTTGTAGAGAATATTTAATGCAACTTGATAGAAATTCAAAGAATATAGAAATTTTAAAGGATAAAGCTAGTTATGAAGTTATTACTTTAGGTGAATTAATGTCTGATTGGTGGGGAGAAGAGAGGTTTATTGATGAAACTTAGTGAGTTAAATGTTCAAAATACAGATATAGATTTAGATAAGTATATTGAATTTAGGGAAAATGTTAGAAGTAAGATGGAACATCCTGAATGGTTAGGTGAGATATCTAAAGAAGAATTAGAAGAAATGCTTAGTATTGGTGGAAAAATATGGTTATATAGTGAAGGTGATATTCCAGTATGTTCTTTGATGTTTATTCCAGCAGGAGAAGATGCTAAGCAAGATTTAGAAATAGATGGGATTGATTATAATCTTATGGGAGATATTGGTCCAGTATTTGTAAATTTTGATTATTTAGGGAATGGTTTGATGTATCAAATGTTATTGGAATATGATAAATATTTAAATAGTATTGGATATAAGTATGTTATGACGACTGTTCACCCTGATAATATTTTTAGTTCAAGAAATATGCTTAAGAATGGAATGAAAAAGGTATTACAGAAAACTTTTGAAAGAGGAATTAGAGATATTTATTTTAAAGAGTTATAATATTTAAGCATCTTGTTAGGTGCTTTTTTTAGCAAAATTTGATATATAGTAACCTTAAATGGTATAATTTCGGTGAATGGGGGTAATAGGATGCCGAATGATAAAAAACACGATTTAGATAAAGTTGAAGAAGCAGTTGGTTATGCAACTGGTAGTAATAGCTTGGAACAACTTGGTTTATCTAAGAGTGAAGTAGATAAAATAATAGATGATATTAGAAATAATAGAACAAAAGAAAGTTTTTTATATGAAGTTGTAATGGCTGTAAAAAGAAAAGAAGAAGAAAGAAAAGCACAGTTAACAGGGGGTGTTACTGGTGGGGTACGCAAAAGATAGTTTAGAATATAAATCTAGATATACTGTCGATGAAGACGATAAAGTACTAAGAAATAAACTTGGTATTTGGGATGAAGATTCTTTAAATGAAGCTGAGAGAATGATTACTAGTTATAAGTTAGCTAATTTATATTTGAATACTGGAGCACAAACTTTTGATTCTGGACATTTGAAGTCAATTCATAAATATTTATTTGAAGATATTTATCCGTTTGCAGGAGAATTTAGAAAAGAAAATATTTCTAAAAAGATTACTTTTTGTTTAGTACAATTTATAGAACCAGAGTTGGATAGAACATTAAAGAATGCTATAAAGATGGTGCCTAAGTTAGTGGATAGAGATACTTTGTTGAAATTTGTTACTGAGTTGTATTCTGATTTAGATATAATACATCCTTTTAGAGAAGGTAATGGTCGTACTGAACGTGAATTTATGAGACAGTATATTGACTTTGTATGTAAAAAGAATAATTTAGAACAATATTATTTAGATTATAGTTTAATAGAAGATAGGGAAGCTTATATAGATGCTGTTGTTAAAGCTGATGCTTTATGTAGTTATGGAGATTTGATGGCTTTATTTGATAGAATTTTATTAGTTAGAGATAGTGAGAAAAAGATAGATAGTGTTCCGAAGTTATAGGTAGCTAAAGCTATCTTTTTTTGTGTTATAATTTAGATGGTGGTGATACTTATGAAAGAAGTATTTTATGATGTAATTAAGGAGGCGTGTCAAGGAGAAGTTATAATAGATAATGAACCATGGCCTTGTGGATTTAATACTAAGATAATAAGAGATGGTAAGGAAATAGAGTATTTTAATGATGTTAATAAGTCGATGTTATATATAAAAAATGAACAATGTTTTTTTGAGTTATTGGAAGAATATGTTAATTTGGAGATACAAGCTGATAGAAGGTATTATAAAATTTATGATGATGTTCTTAGGAATAAAGTAAAAGCTATTATGACTTATTTATTTGTTAATGCAACTACAGAGGAATTTTTAAATCCAGAGAGATTGATTAGAAGAAAAATTGAATTTTTGCTTCCGGAAGTTGAAGTAAAAAGGAATATTGCTTTTTTAAATGACGATACATTTGATTATTTAGAAGATGGTAAAGAGATATACTTAGATAATTCTATACTTAATGGTAGTCTTAAGATGAAAAAAGTAGTACATGGTTTAGTTATGGAGACGCCATATAAAGTATGTGTTAGTCTAGTAAATAGAGATAGTTGCGAGGAATTAGAATGTCCTTTAGCGGATGTTACTTATGGAATTTGTGAAGAAGATGGCAAGAAGGTTTGCTACGTTTATAGTATTATGAAACCTAAAGAGAAGAAGAATATTAGTGATGAAGAGAAAAAGTACCAAAAGAAAGTTAATAGGGCTTTATATAAATTGAATGACGGGGTTATGGAACAAGAAAGTGATGAGTTTGTTAGATATAAAAATGGTGAATCTTCTTATTATCCTGAGAATATTAGTGATGTTACCCATGGATTTGTGTTGGCACTTACAGCATTTATTAGTTTATTGCAAAGAGAAGGTATTTCTAAAGTGAAAGCTGTTCCTTATTTACCAGTTAGATATTTAGGAAGGGAAGTTTCAGCTTATAGAGTGGAAGATGAAAATAGAAGAAATGAACTTTTGGAACGTAACGATATGATTCAAAGTAATGCAAGTGAAAAGTTTATTAGGTTTTTTAGAAGAGTTGCTTATCATATGGGAGATGCAATGGAATTATTTGGAATACCGTATGAGAATGATGAGTATTTAACTTATCGAATTTATGAAAAGAGTGATGCTTTAAATAATGAAATTTTAGATCAAGTATCTGAGGGAATATTAAATTTAGAAAGAGAAAAAAGTTTGTAAAGTAAAGGACTAGAAATAGTTCTTTTTGCTTGTGGATAAGTATAGAAGTTGTCAACAAGTAAATAAAAATTGTATGTAAGTATTTTATGTAGTGATAAAATTAAATTATGAAAGATAGGAGATTTGTTTAATGGATTTAAAAAAATTATTTGGTTATGAAGGAAAGAATGTTGTCGTAACTGGTGCAGCTTCTGGTATGGCAAGAAGTGCTGCTGAGTTGTTGATTGAATTGGGAGCTAATGTTTATGCAATAGATATTAATCCAGTAGATTTGCCTGTTGTGAAAGTTTTCCAAGCAGATTTAAGTAAAAAGGAAGAAATTGACAGAGTTATGGCTGAATTGCCTCAGGAATTGGATGCATTATTTTTGTGTCATGGTATAGCTTATTTTCCTGGAAGAGAGTTGTTAGTTCAAAAGGTAAATTTTTACGGCCAAAAGTATATGGCTGATTCTTTGTTACCTAGAATTAAGGAACATGGTACAGTAAACTTTATTTCATCTGTAGGTGGTTTTGGATGGGAGCAAGTTTATGATAAATGTGTTGAATTGATTAATTTAAGTAGTTGGGATGAAGCTATGGATTGGTATGATAAGCATCCTGAATTAATACAAAGTGCATATGTATTTGCTAAACAATGTTTGGAGTCATATGTAACTTATAAATGTATGACACCTGAATATATTGATAAGAGAATTAGATTGAACTGTATAAATCCTGGGGATACTACTACTGGACTTACAGATGATTTTAATAAGTCGACAAGTCCAAATGGAGATGCTACAGAAGGCGAAGAAATGATTTCAAATATCTTCTTAAAAAGTTGGAATGGATATGCTGCTGAACCATGGCAGATGGGTTATCCTTTAGTTGTAGTTGGTAGTGATTTATGTTCGTATATGTCAGGTCAGTTAATTTATATTGATATGGGATTAACTAGTACTTGGAAGAGTGGAGCTATGTTACAACAAAATGCGAAGTCTATTGAAGAATTGAGTGCTGAGGCAAATCAAGAATAAGAAAAATGAACATGGAAGTGTTCTCAAGCTGTTGACAAAGTCGTTTTTTTAAATCGGCTTTGTCATACAGCTTTTTATATTCCTTATAAAAGCATAAAAAAAGAATGATTTTAGGATTTTAATATCTAAAATCACTCATATTTTGATGTGTTTTTACTACTTTGAATATATAAGAATTTTAATGTTTTCCAAATAGGTAGTTTGTCAACATTTTGAAAGAAGATTTAGTCTTCTTTTTCAATGATTTTTTCTAATTCTATTCCAATTCTTTCGATAACTCCAACTACTAGTGCATTTCCCATCATAAAGTTTCTTTTTTTATCAGACATTCCTGTATTTGTCCAGTTATCTGGGAAGCCGTTAATTCTTTCACATTCAATTGGTGTTAATAAACGAGGTTTTTTAGTTTTAAAGTCTTCTATTACATGAGTAGTTCTACTAATTCCACCTTCGCTTGTAAGCATTGTTCTAGCTGGAACATCTAAATTGTCTGGGAAAGGCATTGAGCCTTCACAATATAAATATGGTTCTCCATTGGGTTTTAGTCTAGGTATTTTTTTTCCACCTTTAAGGAAAGAGAATTTTTTTAATTGTTCCTCATTTAAGAAGTATTTTGAATCAACTTCATTTGTTTCTCTTAAATTTCTAAGAGGGTAGATAAGGTTGTAGTCAGCTTTTATTTTTACTGTATATATATTTCCATTAGTCATTCTTCCTGCATTATAGAATTCACATTTGAAGGTATTACTAACTTCAATTAGGTCTTTATAATCAGCAATATTTGTTACTGATATAGCTTCATAATTGTCTTTAATTGGAAATTGTTTTATAAACATTCCTTTTTCGAATATTACATCTCTATCTTTTATTTTTTGCATTTCCTTATAATAGTTTGTTGATTTATGATAGGCAAAGATATAGGTTCTTCGTCTTTTTTGTGGGAGTCCGTATTCGCCAGCATTTATAACGCGCCATTCAACATCGTATCCATTTTCATAGAAACTTCTAAGAATCATTCCGAAATCTCTTCCTCTTTGTTTGGCTGGAGATAATAATAATCTGTCAACATTTTCTAGTAAAACGAATGGAGGATGTTTAATTGCTAAAGTTTCTTCTATAGCCCACCATAATACACCCTTTTTTCCTTCTATTCCTTTGCTATTTGATAGAGTTTGTGCTACTGAGTAATCTTGACATGGAAATCCACCAACCAATAGAGTGTGATCAGGTATTTCATGTTTGTCTACGTCAAAGATATCAACATTACTTAAATTATCATATCCAAATCTTTGTCCATAACAATGGTATGCTTCTTGTGTTTTTGTTGCTGGTTCCCATTGATTAGCCCATAGACATTTCCAATTACCTTTTTCTATTACTTTGTCATTTTTAAATTCTACTTTATTTAAACCGCAACGGAATCCTCCAACTCCAGCGAATAATTCTATTAAAGTTTTTTTCATTTTTATCCTCCTGTTTATTGTTTACTAATTGTAATTATATTATAATAAAATTTAGTTGAAAGATCAACTTTTTCTGTAATATTTTATAATATATTTTTTATTAAATCAAGATCGAAAGGGTGATTTTATGAAAAAAGGTAGACATTATTCTGAGTATGAGATTTCTATTATAACACAGTCTGTACTTAGTAAATCTTTTAGAGACATAAAAGATTCTTCATTAGTTGAATATGATGCTGAAAAAATGCAGAAGGGTAAATTAGGAGATTTAATTGAACAAGGACTTTTTGGAATAGATGCAAATATTGAATCGGAACCTGATTTTATTGATGCTGGTATTGAATTGAAAGTTACACCATATAAAAAAAATAAAGATTATACACTTTCTGCTAAAGAAAGATTAGTTTTAAATATGATAGATTTTGATAACGAATATAAAAATCAATTTGAAACTAGTCATTTTTGGTTCAAAAATAATAAATTGCAAATAATTTGGTATTTATATGAAAAAGATAAAGATAAATTAGATTTTAAAATAACCCATGAAAAATTACTTAATTTAGCCTTAAGTGAAGATTTGAAACAGATTAAAGACGATTGGTATACAATTATCGCTAAGATTAAGGCTGGAAAAGCGCATGAAATATCAGAAGGAGATACTATGTATTTGGGTGCTTGTCCTAAGGGAGCTAATTCAAATGATGTTAGGAAACAGCCGTTTAGTGAAATTAAGGCTATGAGGAGAGCTTTTTGTTTTAAACAATCTTATATGACTCAATTAGTAAGAAAGTATATTGGCGATTATTCTAATGTTGAAAAAATATTGATTGAACCATCAAAAAAAATTATGGAATATGTTAATGATGTTGTTTCTAAGTATGTTGGTATGACACAAACAGAGCTAAAAGAGTTATTTAATATGGATTCAAATGCGAAGAATATTAATGGTATGATTGCAAGTAGAATGTTTAATGTTAAAGGAAGTCTTTCTGATACTGAAGAGTTTATGAAAGCTAATATAGTTTGTAGAAGTGTGAGAGTAGAGAAAAATGGCAGAATTAAAGAATCTTTTCCTTTTCCAACGTTTAAGTATACTGATATTGCAAAAGAAGAGTGGGTAACAAGTGAATTTAGAAATATGTTAGAAACTAATAAATATATGTTTTTTGTTTTTGCTAATAATGGAGATGATTATGTATTTAATGGTATTAAGCTGTGGAATATGCCTGAAACAGATATAGAAATGTATGCAAAGAAAGTGTGGATTAAAACAAAGAACGTTATATTAAATGGGGAGATTGTTAAGGAAGTTGATTCTAATGGTTGCAGAATAACTAACTTTCCGGGTATGAGTGATAATCTTGTTTGTCATGTAAGACCACATGCTCAAAATGCTGCTGATACATATGTTTTACCGGTTAGAGACAAAATTACTGGGGTAACAGAATATACTAAACATTGCTTTTGGTTAAATAATAAATATATTGAAAAAGTATTAAAGGATATAATTGAAAATTAATTCTAAGACTACAGGCTTAGAATTGTAAAGTAGAGACTTCGGCTCTACTTTTTCTTAAGAGATTAGAGCTCTTAAGAATAAAAAGCAAAATTAGATAGATAAATTTGACGGGATAATGGGCTTGTTATATAATCAGAAACATCATAAATTTTATATTTATGATTTTCATGTTTTCGCAGAATTATTGATATTAAGAGCTTATTTGTTTACAAGGACTCTCTACTTACCTTTGTAACTATTCATCATACCTTTCTATTTATATAAAAAGCTCTTAAGTTTATTAGAATATTCTGCTGTTCTTGTTTTCTGAAGGATTGATTATCCTTCTTTTTTTGTCTTTCTCTTGATTGATGTGTTAGTTATTTGGTACACTTATATTGTAATTATGTAAGTATGATTTTATGGGGTATTGTATTTATGAAAGAAGTAAAAAGTAAATTTATTATTAATGAAACAGAAAAGTTAGAAAACGGACGTAAGTATAAGGTATCTTTGGAACTTCCTATGAAAGATGGTTGGTTTGAAGATGTTTATTTTTGCATTCAAAAAGGTGGACATTTAATTCCAGTAAGACTTAAACATAAGGAGAATAGGGACGGGATTGTATATTTTGAATCTGAAAGCGATGTTTTTTTAGAAACAAGAGCTATTTATAAGTATTATTTTTCATATAAAGTGAATGGTTTTAGACGTTTTATTAAAGATGGTGACACTGTTGGCCCTGAGGGAATTGCACTAGATGAGATGTTTAAGATGAGTGTTAATTTTAATGTTCCTGAGTGGGCAAAGGGTAGAATGATGTATCATATTTTTGTAGATAGATTTTATCGTGGTAGTAGTGAGCCAATGAAGGAAATGGCACGTCGTCATATTCATAAATCTTGGAATGAGAAGATTGTTGTTGAGGGTGACGAACATGGTATATGGAATAATGATTTCTATGGTGGAGATTTAAAGGGAATAATTAGTAAGTTAGATTATATTGAGTCTTTAGGAATAGAGATTTTGTATTTAAGCCCGATAGTTTATAGCCAGTCTACACATAGATATGATGCTTCTGATTATGAGATGGTTGACCCTTATGTAGGTACGATGGAAGATTTAAAACTGTTATGTGATGAAGCTCATAAAAGAGGTATGAAGGTAGTTCTTGATGCTGTGTTTAATCATACAGGTTCTGATAGTAAGTATTTTAATAGGTATCAAAATAAAGATTGGATAGAAAAAGAAAATGATAAGGGTGCTTATCACGATAAAGATAGTAAGTATGCTAAGTTTTATAAAAAAAATTGGGGACAGGATGGTCAGTTATATTATCATTACTGGTGGGGATTTGATACGTTGCCAGTTTGTAATGGGGAATCATTGGAATGGCAAGATTATATAACCGGTAAAGGTGGAATTATTGATCAGTGGTTTAGTCGTGGTATTGATGGTTTACGTTTGGATGTAGCTGATGAGTTGACGGATTATTATATTGAATTGATAAGAAAAGCAGTTCATAGAAATAAAGAGGATGGATTTATACTTGGTGAGGTATGGGAGAATCCTATGTATATGGGGAGAGGCTATATCGAAAGTGGTAAGGGTATGGATTCAGTAATGAATTATAACTTTGTAAAAGCTCTTATTAGATATTTTAGATATGGTGAGGCAGATGAGTTGGCTAGAAAGATTAAGGAATGTAAAGATAGCTATCCGACAGGTTCTTTTTATACAGCAATGAATTTTACTTCGACGCATGATATGACTAGAGGGATTAATTTGTGGGATTCTAGTATTTTTAATTATCATGGTAAGTGGCCTTGGAATTTAATTAATGAAGATCATAAGTTAGCACAATCTTATCAGATGAGTAAGGAACAGTATGAGGAAGCTAAGAAGGTATATGAAGCTTACGTGTTTTTTATGACTTTTTATCCTGGTATATTAAGCGTGTTTGCTGGAGATGAAATGGGTGTTTTAGGAATAGGCAATTTAGATAATAGGAAGCCATTACCTTGGGATGATATAGATGAAGAATTACTTGAATTTTTTAAACAAGTTGGTTCGATAAGAAAAGAAGAAACATTTATGCATGATGCTGATATTAAGGTACGAGATATAAACGTTAATTATGCAGTATTTGAAAGAATTAAAGAAGAAGAGCGTATGTTAGTAGTTGTTAATAGAACAAATACTGAACAAAAATTTATTGTACCAAATGAATATAGTAACGCAGATAAAGTTTATACTTTGAAAAAATGCAAACCTGGAGAGATTGGTCCATATGGTGGAGTAGCAATAAAAAAAGTAGTGAAAGGTAAGTAGAACTAATTAGAAAAGTAAGCAATATAAAATGCTTATTTTTTATTTTTTAAATGAATAATTGTGATATACTTTTTGTAGTAATAATGGAGTTGGGTTAAGTATGAAAAAAAAGTTTAAAAAATTTTATATTAAGTTTATCTTTATTGATGATGCCAGTAATTGTTTGGGCGAGTTCTGATGGAACAGAGTTTTCTTTTTTTAGTGCTTTTATAGTGGAAGCTTTTGTAAGCGTTCATGTAAGTTTTGCTGTGTTGATTCCTTTATCTCAAATTATAAAAGAAGGTGAAATAGAACAGAAAAAGATGTTTTGGAAGTTGTTTTGGATAAGAGTTGCTTATTTAGTATTTTTCGATTTGATTATACCTGAAATTATTATGATGATTGATATTTTTTCTATATTTGTTGGAGCTTTTGTTATTATTCCTATTTATTCAGTTGTATCAAATAAGAGAAATGGTAATGTGGATACTGCTAGTACTGAAATTTCAAATATGAGAATGATGTTAAAATGTCCAAGTTGTGGAATTGAACTGAGTTCGACTAATAATTTTTGTACAAATTGTGGGACTAAGCTGACAGAGACAACTAACGAAGTACTATCAGCTAGTTCAGGTGAACTTTTTGATGCAACTAAGGTGTTCGGGTATAATAAAAGCGAAGATGATATGGTTGCTGATATTATAAAAAGTGAAATAAGTAAATCTAATGAAAAAAATAATGTTTCTGTTTTGGCTCTTGAAAAGAAAAAGAATAAGTTTGTTTTGATATATGCTATTATTCTTTGTATTTGTGTTTGTTTATGGTTTTTTCATTCACATAAAGAACTTTTAATTGTTGTATTTGCAATAGTTACGATGATTTTTAGTAATTCTATGAAGAAATATAATATTGTTACTTATTTACAAAAAGAAGTTAAAGCTAGACCAGAAGAAAAAATTAGTTATGTGGTTTCTAGTGTATTATCTGGCAAAGTGAATAATGGAGGATATAAAGTACTTAGAACTGTAATGTTATTGATTGCAGTTGTTATTCCAATGTTTTTATTTAAATCACCACATATTATTTATGAAGCTCAAGATGATGCTTATGTAATTAGATTTTATACTGTTGGTTGGTTAGAAAATGATGAAGTTTTAGAAATTCCTGCTCAGTATAAAGGCAAAGATGTTGTTGGTATTAGAGGAGATGTATTTGCTAATGTTAAGACTATTAGAAAAGTAATATTACCTGATACTATACAAGAAATCAGAGGTGGAGCTTTTGCTAATGCGAAGAATTTAGAAGAAATAAATTTACCAGATGGTATTCTTGAAATAAAAGGTGAAACTTTTCAAGGATGTAAAAGTTTAAAAGAAATAAATATTCCCGATAGTGTTACAAGAATAGGTGGGCATGCTTTTAGAGGAGATTCAGCTTTAGAGAAAGTTAATATAAGTGAAAATAGTAAGTTAACAGAAATTGGTTCATCAGCATTTAGAGATTGTTATAGTTTAAAAGAAATTTATGTACCTAAAGGTGTTACTATTAACGAACGAGCATTTAAAGATAGTGGTACTAAAGTAAAAAAATATACAGATAATTATGTTTCTTCTGGAAGTGTTTTTTCTGATAGTACTAATAGTGCAAGTGATGATTATGAATATAAAAGATTTTTAAATTTGATGCTTCATGAACGTCAGTTAGTTAATGAATATCAAAGTGATGCTATGACTCAAGGTTATTATATTGAATTGATTAGGGTAGAGCAAAGTGGAACGGATTATTATATATATGTATTAAATATATCTAAGGAATCTGGAGGAAGTCATAGTTTTATATTGTTTGAGAAACAAGATACTTATGTTGATAATGAATATGGTATTATGGTTAAGTGTACTGATCCTTCTTATTATTTTACTAAAAATGTAGCTCATGAAAGTATTACAGTAAACGTTTACTTTAATTAGTTAGATAGGGGGATTTTTATGAATTATAAGTTTATACATTTACTTTATGTTCCAACAATGGCTTGTAATATGGCGTGTAAGTATTGCTATTTAGAAGATAATACTAGGGATGAGTGGAATAGATATGATGCTTTAGAAACTTTGAAGTATGCAGTGGAGAAGTTTTATGCAAGTAATGTTATTCCTTTTAATATATCTTTACATGGAGGAGAAGTTACTACTTTAAGTAAAGATGATTTTGAAAATGTTATTAAATTTATTTATGATTATTATAATGATAATAGGAAGTTAATTGAGTCGAATGGCTTTAAAGTAGGAAGTCCTCATATCAAAACTAATTTATTTGATTTAGAGAAACATATTGATACTATAAAAAAATATGATGTTTCAATAAGTGGAAGTTTGGATTTACCACTTGATAAACATGATGAATATAGAGTAACTAAGGGCGGTAATGGAACGTTTACAAAAATAATAGAGAATGTTAAATTGTTGGAAAATTTACCTAATAAGAAGAAAGTATCAGCAACTATATTTAAAGAGCATTTTGATTTAGATAAGATAGTTGAAGATATAAAGTATTTACATAATGAAACTTGTTTAGATATGAATGATTTTAATTTTATGATTGGTTTCGATTATAATTCAAATGGTATTTTGCATCATATTAGTGAAGAGGAACAAGTTGAATTATTTCAAAGAATGCATGAAGAATTTGATGGAACAGATTTAGATGCAGGTGTTAATGGTGCTTGGTTTAATGAATTTGGTCCTGATTATTGTACGAATTGTACAAATTGTGGAGAAAAATTTTTCTTACTTGAAAAGAATGGTGATATTTATTCTTGTGTGAGAGGTCAAAAGAATAAGGATTATTCTTACGGAAATATTTATAAGGATGATGTATCAACTATTTTAGAAAATGCAAAGAATAAAATGTTAGCTAATCATAGAAGCGTTGGTTTTAATGAAGAATGTAGTAAATGTAAGTATTTATACATTTGTAAAACAGGATGTCCTTTTGTAAAAAACACGTACAAGATTAACAAGTCTTATACATGTAAATTACAGCAAGAATTGTATAAGAAAAGATCTTATTTAGAGGATGAAAGTAATGACGAGTTTGTTTATGAATATGTTAAAGAAATTCATCCAGAAGAATTAATGAAGTATTATCCAGTAAGAAGAGTTAATGAATTTAAGTCGTTAGAGGAATTAATAGCAGAAGATCAAAAATTGAAATATATATATGATAGTGAGTGTTTTGTATTAAATGTTGATGGTGTTGATTATAAGTTGGAATCACAGATACTTAAGAAATTTAGGGAGATAATTTATTTAACACCTGATAGTGAAATTAATTTGTATATTAAGAATGATTTGTTAGATCAAGAGTGTGATTATCCAAATAATAATTCGTTGTATATGATTTTACTGAGCGGAAATTTGATTCAATATGGTGATGAGGGTAGAACTAAGCAAGAACATATTGCGACTTTCCAAGTTTATAAAGGTGTACTTGAAAGGAATGAATCTGATAGAAAAGGATTTTTTAAGTATAATATCAGTAATATGATAAGAGAATATGCTAAGTATTTAGATAAAGAAAATCCTAATAATTTATTTTTTACAACGAATGCACTTAGAGATTATCATTATATGAAACAAAAGAATAATGCATATTATCATATTGATGCAATTAATTTACCGTTTCAAAATATTGAGTTTTACTTTATAGGAGGAGAATAGTTATGTTAAATAGAAATCCAGAAACTTATAATGAAGTTGTTCATTTAAAGAAAATGTTGGACCTAGCAAAATATTATCAATTAACAAATGAAGTAATTGATGAGATAAGTGATTTTATTTTGGCTAGTCCAGAGAATAGTGTTGTTTGTAGTGAGAGTCAGATGGTGTTTAGAGCAGGAAGTGTTACTCAAGAAAGTTATAGTGTTATTAAGATAAGTAGTACTATTGATGGCCTTATATTAAGTGCTGCTTCGTTGGTAGTTGTTCCTCATTATACACCTTCTTCTGGTGGAGGTGGTTATAGTGGAGGGTCATCTTCTAATAATAACAACAATAACAATAATAATAACAATAACAATAATAATTAGGTGATGTTATGATAACTGAAAAAAGTCATGAAGAAAGACTAAAAAAATTAGGACTAAATATAAAGACTAAGTATAAGTCATTAGATAAAATCTTAGAAAGAAATACTGATGGTTCAAAGAATGATAATATTTTAGAAGGAGTAAGAATAAGAAAAGATTACTATTATAAAGGACAAGTTATTCATAAGGAAACTTTATTTGATTCAAGAATTTTATATCGTTTTGTATTTACTCATAATGGTGAAGAACAAAAATGCCCCAATTGTGGAAGTGTTGGAAAAGTAGATGAGTTTGTTAATGGATGTCCTTATTGTGGAACTTATTATAATGTTGATTATGATAGTAGAGAATTAGGTAGTAAACATTATTATGATTTAACTGTAAAGGGGAATGGTTATATAGTTAAGACTTTAATTAAGGATTTAATTGTGTCTTTTGTTGTATCTCTTATTTTTATTTTAGTAACAAGTAGAACATTTACGATATTTGATATAGGTAAAGTATTGTTGGGGACTGTTCTTGTTGGTGCAATATTATTTTTTATATTTTATTATTTAGATGCGGCGATAATATTATCTTCGGTAAAAAAGAAAAAAGAAGAACTTAATAAAAGACAGTTAGAGTTTTGGAATAGAATGAGTAGTTATGGAATTGATAAAGTTACTTTTTATAATAATTTAAATTATGAATTAAGAGAGTATTATTATGGAGATAAGAATCCTAATATAATTGATTATGATATTTTAGATTATAATTGGTTTACTGAAGAAGAGGATGAAACTGGCTTTTATATTAATGTCAATGTTGATATAAGAGTGGTTGAGTTTAAGGATGGTAAAGTAAAAGCAAAGTTAGATAGTAAGACTTATAAAGTTAAGAGAGGCAAAATAGATAAAGTACTTGATAGTGGAGTTAATATTATAGAGTGCCATAATTGTGGTGCATCGGTGGATGCTACTAAAGGAGAATGTGAGTATTGTGGTAGTAAAAATAATTATTTACAAGAGTGGTACTTGGTTAATGTAGATGAAGAGAACTAGATAGATATGTCTAGTTTTTTTGTAAAATTCAAAAAAATTTAAATTATGTCTTGTAATCGTAAAAAATATATGATATAGTTAATATACTTAATAATATAGTGCATTATGATAGTAGTGTGGTGTGTTTCTAAGTGAAAAGTTTAGAGCATAGTCAAAAGCTATGCAACTGATAAGATGAAAGATGAAATGAGAGGGGAACGCCTTGAAGCGTCTTCCATAAACCCTGCGACGGTTGTGCTAATAGTTAGTGATTAGTATGATTGAGAGCTCGCTAAAGTCGGCTGATGCTACCCTAGTTGTAGTGATACAATGGAAAGCATTATAGCAATATAATGTGTAGATTTCAAAAGTTTGGTCGGTGGTCTATAAAATACTTATGGTTAGAATGTCTTTGATTAGAAATAATCGTTTTAAGACTGACGAATTCTCGAAGTTACGAGTCTATAAGAAATATAGTAGAAATGCTATAGACACTTCGGTGTTGTAAATGTGGTTAAGTAAAAGTTGTTGCTATGAAAGACCATATAGTGTTACAGGCACTATTCAGTTTACAGGCTTAAAGAGAAAACCTAAGAGTATATATGTACAGATAGTCTTATCGGAACGCAACAAGTCCAGAATACAGGAGTAACTAACTGCGTTGATGGTAGTGTTAAGGAAAGCAATAAAATGTATAACTTAGCTTAATCTGGATGAGATGAATGTCAAAGTACCGTTGAAGCCTTGATAATAAGAGGTGGAGGAAAAGGCATTGCATATGGCATTCTCTTATAGAGAAGATTGATGTATTTAGTGTTGTTGCATTGAATGTCATTGATTTTATTGCCATATGTGCTGCCGGGTGAATAGAAATATTCATGCTCGGTAGTAAGTTATGGATATGGTAGACTGATTAATTTCAGTGATTATTTACTTATCTGCAACTAATGAGACTACTATTGCGGCGTATCTTAAAAGGTACGATGTGCAAAGATGTCGATGTAAAAGTTGGCCTTGTTAATTATTAAGTGTATGATCATGCGAAGAGAGAAACTTCAGACAAGCAATTATAGCTCGACAAATGCTGTGATTGATCTAAACTAGAAAGCGCGTCTTGTCAACGTCGCTTTTTTTGTGCTTTAAAATTTTTTTAAATTATGAATTTTTCTTTTTATGATATAATTTTATTGAAGATGTTGATAGTTAATTAGTGAAGGATTGATGGTATGTTTAGTAAATTGTTTGGTTTAGAAGATGATAATAAAAAAAAAGATGACGAAGAGAATTTTTTCCTTAAACTATTGAATTTGGATGACGAAGAAACGGAGCAGGTTAAAAGTGGTTTTTGGGGAGTAGAAGATTTTACTGAAGAAGAATTGGAAGAGGACGATTACTATTTTGATGATGATGAGGAAATATAGTTTTATTGAGTGAATGTTGAAGGAGAAAATTGCTATGGTTTTCTTTTTTTTATAGATTTTTCTGTAAGTAAGGTTTTAATTTTTTAAAAAGTATTGTATATTTTTTATATAGCAGAACAAATGTATGTTATAATAAAATGAAATTAAGGAGTAGTGATATGATGAATGAATTAAAATGTCCTAATTGTGGGACTGTGTTTCAAATAGATGAGCAGGATTATGAATCAATTGTTAAACAAATTAGAGATAAAGAATTTGAAAAGGAAATAAATTTAAGAGAAGCTCAGTATAAGAATGATAAGGAGCAAGCGTTGAAGTTAGCAGAAGCGAAAGCGGAGAAGGATTTGGCAGATGAGTTAAATAAGAAAGAATTAGAGATTGCTTCATTAAAAAGTGAACTTAAGTTAAAGGAAACTGAAACCGAGAATAGATTAGAGAAAAAGTATAGTGAAGAATTAAATAGAAGAGTTGTAGAGATAACTGAACTAAAAAATGAGATAAAGTTAAAAGATACGGAGAAAGAACTAGCTTTAAAAGATGTTGTTAACGAAAAGGACAAGGAAATAGATTCTTTAACTACAAAGTTGGAAAGTAATAAGAATGAATTTTTAGTTAAGGAACAATCTTTGAAGGAAAATTATGAGGAGAAACTTAAAGATAAGGATGAGCAGATTGCTTATTATAAAGACTTTAAAGCAAGACAAAGTACTAAGATGATTGGTGAATCTTTAGAACAACATTGTAGTAATGAATTTAATAAGTTAAGACCATTATTTAAGAATGTTTATTTTGAAAAAGATAATGATGCAAGTACTGGAAGTAAAGGAGACTTTATTTTTAGGGAGACAGACGATGATGGTACTGAGATTATTTCTATTATGTTTGAGATGAAGAATGAAGCGGATGAGACTGCTACTAAGCATAAGAATGAGGACTTTTTTAAAGAACTTGATAAAGATAGAAAAGAGAAAGGCTGTGAATATGCAGTTTTGGTTTCTTTGCTTGAAATAGATAATGATTATTATAATAATGGTATTGTTGATGTGTCACATAGATATGAGAAGATGTATGTAGTAAGACCGCAGTTTTTTATTCCTTTGATTACTTTGTTACGTGGAGCAGCGATGAATTCTTTAGGTTTTAAGAAACAATTACAAGTAGTTCAAAATCAGAATGTTGATATTTCAAGATTTGAAGAAAATATGAATAATTTTAAGGATGCTTTTGGTAGAAATTATAGACTTGCTAGTGAAAGATTTCAGAAAGCAATTGATGAGATTGATAAGACGATTGATCATTTGCAAAAAACAAAGGAACATTTGTTAAAGAGTGAAGATAATTTGAGATTGGCTAATAATAAAGCAGAGGACTTGAGTATTAAGAAGTTGACAAGTGGAAATCCAACTATGCAACAGATGTTTGATGATTTGAAAAAGGAAGAAAAAGAAAACGATGAGTAATCGTTTTTTTGTAGTATAATTATAATAGTGGTGATAGTGATGAATAATATGAAATGTTCTAGTTGTGGAGCACCAGTAACTAGTGAAGTGTGTCCTTATTGTAATAGTTTTACTGGCTTGGATACAAAAAATGCGGATATGGAGTATCCTGTAATTGAATGTAAGGAAGCTCATGTTGGTTTTTGGAATGTAGTGTTTCCGATGATATTTGCTTGTAGTTTTGGATTTGCAGGTTTTATTATGCCTATTTTGTTTTTTACTGTTGGTGCAGATACATTTCCTAAAACGATGATTTTATTCTTTTTACCATTTGCGACGATTGGGGCAGTTGCCTTATATTTAACAATTAATCCTATTGTGAGATATTTGTCTGTTAAGCATTATGGTAAAGAGATAGATGCTATTGTATATGGATATATGGATGATAATATTTTGTTAAATGGTAATCCAGCTCAAATAGTTAAATTGTTAGTTAATACAAATGAAGGTAAGAAGTTTATTATGTATCAGTTGGGAGATATAAAACAACCATTTAAGATTAATAGTCAGATTAAGTTGAAGGTTTATAAAGATATATTTTTGATTGAAGACAAGAAGAAATATTATTTTGAGTGAGAGGAGCATGTTGAAAGATGTGCTTTTTTGTTTGTGTTTATGATATAGTATGAGTGTATTTAGATTTTATCTTGTATGTTAATAAAAAATGTGATGGTGATAGATATATGAAAATGTATGATAAAATTAATGATTATAGAAAAGAATATGTTTATGAACAGTATATGAGAATAGTTGATAATATTAAGGATTATGATAAGATAACTCGAACTAAAATGTTAGATGCTATCTATGATATTTATTCTGATTTTAATAATATCATAGATATATGTACAATAAGAGAACTAAAATATTTGAAAATGGTATTAGATAATGACTTAACTTTAGATGATGTAATTAATAGTGCTGGTAAAAAAAGAATTAAGTATTTAGACCATAAATATGATTGGGAACGAAAAACATTAAAAAATAAATTTTTATTAATTAGTGATTTTTATGACGAATCTTATGTTCCTGAGGAAATAGAAAAAAGTGTAAGAAAAGCTTTAAAAAATGTAAAATTAAATGAGAAGAAAAAAATTGATGAATTGAACGAATTAATGATTGGTTACTGTAAAGCTCAAGGTATTGCTATATTAGATTCAGTTGTGAATTTTGTTTCTGGTATTGTGGATTTGGATGGAAGTTTTATATTTGAACATGTTGAGAATAATAGACTATTTAATTATTATGTGTTAGTCATTGAAAAAGATATTGAAAATTTAGGAGATAATATTCCGGTTGCTATACATTATGATTATTCTGATATTATTGATGAACTTGAAATCGAAAGAAGAAAACAGGGGATTGCTGGTACTAAAAAATTTAATTTGAGTTTATATAGTAATTTATTTTATTATGACTTTGATATTGATAATCCCAAAATAAAAATATTCTTAGAAGAATTAAATAATTTGTTATTTTATTTTCCGCATTTTTTATGGAAACTTCGAAAAATTGCAATGTTAAATATAGATAGAAAACCATTAAAAAAGTATCTTTTTAATATTTTAGAATCAAAAAATAGTAATTTAACTGATTTTTTAATAATTATGGATGAAGCTATGGACGAAATGCCATCGGGAGCTTTGAATGGTTTTTCTCCTAATGAAGCAAAAGAAATTCTTGCACAAAATATCTTGGTTGCTAAAAAGAAGGAAGAAAAATATGTCAAACAACAAGGTGCTTGCTTATCTAAAAAAGATGCAAAATTGTTTTTTAAATTATATTTTGCGTTATTGGAATTTACTAATGATAAGTTTAATATAGTTTCTGGGTTAAAAATTTATAATAAAGTTGGATTAAATCCAGCTTTGTTAGATGATATAATCGCAAAATTTTGGGAACAAAAGGATGCTTTAATATTTGAGTTTTGTATAGCTAATCCTTATAAATTTAATAAAGAAGAAATTGATATTGTTAAAGGGTTTAGAAAAGGGGTTAGAGGAAATATAATAGTTGTTAAATATGAAAAGGAATATACAGTGGTTTTAGCTGATAGTAAGTTTTATATGATAAAAGGGTTGAATGATAATATAGATAATTGTGTTTTATATAAAAGGTTGCCTTATCCAGGAGTAACTGCTATTATGCCATTTAAAGATGTACTAATATATGATGGAATGATTTTAGGAATGAATGTTAATTTTTCAAATGAAGTTGATGAAATGCTTGAAAGAGAATCGGAAACTTCGGTGAGGTATTATCATTTGTAGGTTGATTGTTATGAAGGTAAAATTGAGTTTATTAGTAGAAGCTATTGATCGAGCCAATGTTGATGAATATTTTTATTTAAACAAGGGAAATTATAGAGTTTGGTCTTCTTCAAGTAATGGTAATTATTACACAGATAATTATGAAATTATAGAAGATGATGAATTATATGATTCTTCCATTATATTATCTGGTGGATATGAAATAAATGAATATTTAATTATGCAGGAATTTATTGAAACAATAGTTGATGAACAAATTAAAAATCTGTTGTTTATAGTTATTCAAGGTAAAGGTGCTTTTAGAAGATTTAAAGATACTTGTATTAATTATGGATTGATTGATAAATGGTATGAATTTAAGAATAATTTTTATTATGATTTAGCTAAAGAATGGTGTGAACAAAATAAGATTGATTATTTTGATGATGTAAAAAATAGTTTTTGATTAAATTTGCTTATATATATGTTTATATTATGGCTAATTAATGGAGTTGTTGATATGGAAGTAAAAAATATGGATAGATACTTTGATTTAGAAATATTAAGAAGAGGCTATGATTATTATAAAAAGGGTAATGTATTGGAAATTACTAAATCTGGTAATGAATATTTTGGAAAAGTAGTTGGTTCAGAAGTTTATAATGTTACTATAATTAATGAAGATGTAATAAATATGCACTGTAGTTGTCCTTATGCAGAGGAACATAATTGTAAACATATGGCAGCTGTTTTGTATTGTTTAAAACATAATTCTATCCCTGTTAAAGAAAGTGTTGTTAAGGTTAACTTTGATGATGTTACAAATTTCCAAAAATTTGAAAGGTTATTTAAAAAAGAATTCTATAAATTGTTTCATGGTCGTTATTATATTAGGGATAATGAATTAGATGATTATGAAAATTTGGTTCATGTATTTGTTGATGATTCTTGTAAGTATATTGGAGTTGATAATTATTTAGCTTATGATATTTTTGAGTATTTATTATTAAATGTTGGTAATTTGGATGTATATGATAGAAGAAATAAGAAAGAAAAAATATATGTTTATTTGTTTGATAAATTTTCTGAAATTTTTAAGGATGAAAAAATATTTTCTGAATTAATTAGTTTTTTAAAAAATGCATATTTAGATAGTGACTCTTGTTTTTATTATGATTGTGATGATTTGGTGGACTTGTTAAGTGAAAATGTTTCTTTTAGATGGCAGGCTGAATTATTGTTGAAAATGTTAAATAAATTATATAATGACAGGAGAATTATTGATTATACAAAGGAATATTTGTTATTAAAAATTGTAATGTTAAATTATAACTTTGTTGATCAGAAAAGAGCTTTAGAAATTGCTAATTCGTCTTTGAATATAGAAAAGATTTGTGAGTTTTTACTTAATCTTTATGATAATAATCTTGATAAAAAGATTGAATTATTAAACAGAATAATAGAAGCCAATAAGGATTATTGTGATGATGAATATTATGAAATGTTGCTTGAAATATATAGTGAAACAGATGCTGATGAATATTTGAAATTGTTAAAAAAGTATTTTTTTGAGTCTCCTAGTTTGGAAACGTATATTAAAATTAAAGAATTATACGATGTTAAAACTTGGTTAAATATTCGAAATGATTATTTGAAATTGGTTCGTGATAATAAACGTGTTTATATGGATATTTGTATTGAAGAAGGTATGTATTATGAAGTCTTGGATATATTAGCTGATAGTTGGATATTAAGTTTTAACGATTATTTAGATGTATTAATATGTCATATTCCAGATAGTTTGCTTGAAGTTTATAAAGAAAAAGTTGAGGAAGAAGTTGCTCACTCCTTTGATAGAAAAGGGTATAGAAAGTGTTTTGAGTATTTCTTGAATTTAATGAAGATTCCTGGTGGAGAAGAAGAATTAAAAAAGATAATCGCTGATATAAAAGTGGAATATACAAATAAAAGAGCATTGCTTGAAGAAGTTGAATTTTTTGAAAGTACATATTTGTAATTAGTAATAAGTGATGGACATATCGAGTGGTATGTTCTTTTTTATGAAATAAAAAAGGAAATTGAGAATGGATGGAGTAAATATAGGGTAGAGGGAGGTGGTGTGAAGTGAGTGAGTCGAAGAGGTCACAAATTGTAATGCTTTGAAATTAAAGGAACAAGATGGTAAGTATGGTTTGACTGACGTTGTTGACGTAGAAGAAAGTTTTGGTGGATTTGTAGTTGGTAGTGATAATAGTGTTAGGATGATAGGATGAAATGTAAAAAAGTATCATTGATACTATTTTTGTTGACTTGCATTATATTTTGAGTATAATAATAAGTGATAAAAAGGGTCCTGCATGGGTAGAAAGGAAATAAATGAAGTTAAAAGCAAACATTGAAGAATTAGCTGAATATTTAGAAGATGTAAGAAGAATAATTAGGAAACCTAGTAATTTAATAATGTCTGATAATAGAGAAAAGAATAAAAATTTTTATAAGAAATTTAAGTATGATAGGAAAAGAGTAATAGATGTATTAAATAAATTAAAAAAAGAAAATTTTAGATATAAAGCAAAGAATGAGCATGAAACTTATGGATATGAATATTTATACGTATTTAGTATATGCTGTAATGAGAATATAGAAGTGTATTTAAAAATTAATAAATTAACAAATAAAGTAATAATAGTATCAATGCATGAAGCAAAATATAAGGTTTAGGTGAGGTTTATGAAAAAATTTTGTGATAAATGTTTACAAGAGGTAGAAGTTTTTTATAAGGAAGAGAATACAAAAGAATTAATTTATGGTATAGAAATAGAATATTTAGAAAAATATTATGTATGTAAAGAATGTAATCATGAATTCTATGATGATCTTCATGATTATAATATTGATGCAGCTAATTATGAATATAGAAAAGCAATAGGGTTGATTACAATTCCTGAAATAGAAGAAATAACAGAAAAATATAATATAGGTAAAAAGCCATTATCTTTAATATTAGGATTAGGTGAAATAACTATTACTAGATATTTAGATGGTCAGAATCCTACTAAAGAAAATTCAGAGTTATTAAAGAATATAAAAGATAATCCTTGTTTATATGAATTATATTTATTAGGTAATAAAGATAAAATAACTGAGTTAGCATTTAAAAAGTCATTAGGTAAAACTAAGCAGTTACAAATGAATGAAGAACATTCTAAGTTATATGATAGTGCTTTATATATAGTAAAAAAATTAGAAGATACTACTCCTTTAGCATTACAAAAAATATTATATTTTGCACAATGTTTTAGTAATAAGTTTATGAATAAGACATTATTTCAGATGTCGGCAGAAGCTTGGAAGTATGGACCGGTGTATAGAGACATATATGATTGTTTTTCATATTATAAAAATAATGTTATAAATTATAATGAATTATTAAGTGAATATGAATTTAGTTTAGAGCCAGAAGAAAAAGAATATTTAGATTCTATTATTAAGTATTTTGGATGTTATAGTGCGAGAGTTTTAAGAGAGATGACACATTTAACTAAGCCATGGCAAATGGCTCGTGAAGGTTTAAATGAAGATGAATCTTCTAATAGGGTTATTGATTTAAAAGATCTTGATTTTTATGTAGATGAAATTAGTAAGGAATATAATATAAATAAGATAGATGACTTAAAGCAATATAGTACTGATTTATTTGAGAAGGCTTTGAGTAATTTAGATAGTAAATAATATGGGACATACTTTTTTAGTTTTTTTAACATAAATTAATAGTTTAGATATTATAAGGAATAAGGATAAGTTGTATATGTATTGGAAAGCTTATGCTAGAAAAATAAGTTTGGAAGAGATGTGACATTTGATGATTCTATAAGGTGTTTGATGTTGAATATTTTAATACCCAAAAATGATATGAAAGTGTTACAAATTGTCATTTTTTTAATTAATAATTAGTTTATTTTATGTTAGTTAAAAAACCACTAGCTAGGCTAGTGGTTTGTTTTTAGAATAATTCTAATTGTTCTGTTTCTTCTCCACAACTTTGGAGTATTAATTCTTTAATTGTTTCGTAAGATTTGGCAAATGAGTTTGGTATTTCAAGTAATGAAATATCTTTTTCTTTACATATTTGTGATTTTCTTGTATCGCATTGTTCTCTTGCAAAATTGCCGAAGTGTTCTCCACCTTGTAACTCTATAGCTATTTTTGGAATAATCTTAAATAGTTTTGTTTGATAAATAACTATATCGAATTCTAAATTTGATTTAGATAGTACAGGGTCATCTGAAAATAGCGTTGCTAATTTAACATTTCTTTTTACTTGGAATCTGTTATTAACACTACAAAATTGAGATAATGTCCTGAAAAATGCGTCTTCATTTTTACTACCATTTGAATTACCAATTTGTATACTATATGATTCGTTTGGTGGTACTTCTGTTTTTCCGTTAGTTGATACATAATTAATTAGATTATATAAATCATCTTTTTTATCTGTGGATAATTTGTCTAATGCTTCAACATCTGATACAACTATTAAGTTTTTTTGTGCTCTAGTTACAGCTACATTTGTTATTTCTGAATTGTTTTTTAACCAATCAAATGTTTTTTTGCTTGTTTTTAATGATAGTGCAGTTGAAATAATTACTGTATTTTTTTCTGCTCCTTGTACTTGATGAATTGTTCCGCAAGTTACATCTTCTATGTTGTTAGTTTTTAATAGTTTATTTATTAAATTTTGTTGATTTTTAAATGGTGTAATGATTGCTGTATCTTTTAAATTGTTTCTTTTTATATAGTTAACTATTGCTTGAGCTTCTTCGTAATATTCATTTCTTAAATTTGAATTGATATTTTTAACATTTAATAACGATAAAGTTCCTTCTTCTTTAAGATAATCTAGATTTAATTTCCCTTCATAGAATCTTTTATTTGAAAAATTAATAATTTTTTTACCACATCTGTAATGATATGTAAGCATTATATCTTTTGATATTTTGTCGTGTGATTTCATTATACTTAAAATTGAATTAGTGCAATAATCATAGTCATCTGATATTTGGAATTCTTCTTTTAATTTTTGATTGATTATATCTTCTAGGACTATTACTGGTTTTAATTGATTTGTATCTCCAACTAGGAGTAACCCTTTCGCTCTTGCTATAGGAAGTAGAGCAGTAGCACAATTACATTGTCCGGATTCATCCATAATTACTAAGTCAAATGTATGATAAGCTGTTCCTAATCTAGCTGTAGATATATTTGTTGACATAATTACTGGGAATACATTTTCTAGTAATTTTATATTTTCATCAATTGTACACCATAAATTGAACTCGTGTACTCTTGATTCATCATCTTCGATACTGCATATTTCTATTAATTTTTGATATTTTGGTTGTTTTAATTTTTTTATGTATTTGATTGATTCATAATACATATATTGTTTAAAGTAATAGTCTTCAGAGACAGTAGTAACAAGCTCTAAAACGTCATTATTTGTAATTATTGGCATTTCTTTATATTCTTCAATTAATAATGATAATTGTTTATTAACATTTTTGTATAATCTATTGTTTGGATTATCTATTGATTCTAACAATCTCTGTGCTGTATCAATTTTATTTCTTAATTCTCTTCGCGCTTCATATTTTTCTAAACGATCAACTAAATCTTTGTTTCCTTCATTAGTTTTTAGTTTAATTCTATTTATTTTTTCTTCATCTGCTTCGCCTATGGATTGATAATTGTATAGTTCGTATATTCTTTTAGTAGCCTTTGCTACTTCAAGTCTGTTACCAAGTCTTAAGTAAGGAAAAGGTATTTTTATATTACTTTTGTATGTGAAGGTTAATTTTTCTATAATACCATTTACTGGTTTGTTATTAGATGAACAGACTAGTACAGTTTTGTTGTTAAAGAATGCACTAAGTATTACGTTTAGTATAGTTTGTGTTTTGCCTGTTCCAGGAGGACCTTGAACATAATTTACTGGATATTTCATTGTATTATATATAACTCGCATTTGATCTATGTTAACTTTGTTATCATATATTACTATTGACGGTTCTTTAACTTTAGCACCACGTCTATCTGAATTTCCAAAAAAAGCTTTTAAAGGTCTTTCTAAAAATCCATTTTCTTGTTTTTGAATTATTACATTATAAGTTTGAGTTAAGTTAGCAGAAATACTTCTTTGAAGAATTAGTATTTCGGGTAGTTCGTTTATTATTTCTCCACTTCTTAGATTTGCTCTTAGTAATTCTCTATAAATTTTATAGTATTCTCTTATATTGTTTGTAATATTTTTACAAAATTCGTTAGGATCTACATCAATGTAACTGGTAATGGAATGTTTCTTATCTTTGATTAAAAAACTTTGATTTACTCTAGGAATATTTTTTATACATAAAGCTTTAGTAGTTGGATTGAAGCATATATCATAATATAAAATGACATATTTTTTATCTCCTTCTTCTATAGTTAAGAATGATAATATTAAGAAATTTCTTTCTGATTCCATTTTTTTGTAGTCGTAATTTTTTATATATTGAATTATTATTTTTTCTTGTTCATCATTTAGTATAATTATTTTTTCTTTTAAAAGTTTTGCTTTATCTATACCTGGTATTAAACAAGTATCTTTTTGATATGGATCGTTATCTAATTCATTACATTTTAGAAAATATTCTAATATATTGTTATTAAATGATTCATATTTTAGCCAGCTTGCTTCTCTAGGATTATGTTCTATTTTTTGAATTAATGTATCTGGAACGTCATATGTTGTAAATTCTAGAATTTTAGCAGATTGAATGTTATCAAATTTTATATTTGCTTCAATTGTGAATAAAGATTTTTGGTCATTGAAAATATAGACATATAATATTTTATTTTTTAAATCAATGTCATTTATTGCAATCCAATAGTATGTTGTTTCGTTTTTTGAGTTTTTATAAGAAATATCTATCCATTTTCCAGTTTTAATCCCCTCTGAAATAACTAATTCTATATTTTTCATAATTAACCATCTCATAAATAATATATCATAATTAAAAAAATATTTCATTGTATTTATACTATGGTATAATAGCATCAAAAAAAGGAAGCAAATTTATGGATGAAAAAAGATTAGTTGAGCATGCAAATAATTATATTAAACAAATGGCAAAAGGTATTAATCCTTTGACTGGAGAGGTTGTACCAGATGATGATTTGATAAATAATGTTAAAATTTCTAGGTGTTTATTTTATGTATCTGAGATGTTAGATAATTATTGTAATTATTTGAAGAAAGATAATCGAGGGAAGAAGATTAAATTTTATGCTAAGAGTGATGACTTAATTCATTTTATGTATTCAGAAGAACCTATTTATGTAAGTGAAATAGCTGATAAGATAAATGAATGTATTAAAAGAGATGATATGAAAAAATTATCTACCACGTATATTTCTAATTGGCTTGTGTCTAAAGGATTTTTAACTACATATACAAAAGAAGATGGTAAGGTTTCAAAAAAGCCTACATCTTTAGGAGTAAATCTTGGTATTAAACCGATTATTAAAAATGGTAAGAATGGTTCTTATATCGCAAATGTATATAATATTAATGCTCAAAGGTTTATTGTTGATAATATTGAAGAAATATCCAAGAGCTTACTTTAATTTTAGAAAAATGTATGTGATTTTTAGAGGTGTTTTATATGGATTATAAGTTTAATGGTGCTTTAAATGAGTTTCTGGCTAATGCTGAGGATATAGATGAAAACGAATTAGAAGAAATATTACAAGAATTTGTAGAAAAGTATAATAATGGTGAAATAAGCTATGAAAATATAGCAATGGCTCAAGCATATGAGTTATTAGAAGAAGCAGAGTATACAAAGTCAAAGAAAAAAGCTAAGAAACTAGCTGAAGAAGCTTATGAAATTTGTCCTGATTGTTTTGATGCGGTCATATTTCAAGCAAGTTTAGAAGATAATTTAATTAAAAGAGAAGAATTATTAAATGAAGGGTTAGAGTTTGAAAAGGATAGATTAACTGAAGAAGGGTATTTTGAAAAAGAAAATATAGGTAGTTTTTATGGTATCTTTGAAACAAGACCTTATATTAGAGGGCTTTCTTTTAAAGTTGCTACTTTGATTTCTCAAGGTAAAATTAAATTGGCAATGGAAGTTTGCAAAGAAATATTAAGGCTTAATGAGAGTGACAATACTGGTATAAGATACTCTCTTGCAGCTATGTATGCATATTTTGAAGATGAAAAGAAATTGCTATCATTATATGAAAAGTATCCAGAAAATAATTTATCAATGTTATTTCCTTTATTAGCTTTATATTATAAGTTGGGAAATTATGATAAAGCTAAGGAATATTTGTTAATGATAAACAAGAATAATAAAAATTTTGTTAAATTCTTTAAAGGGACTTCTGAAGAAAATGAGGATGTTCCTAGTGGTTATTTTAGTGTTGGGGATTCTTCAGAGATTACAATGTATTTTAATAATTATAGTTTTTTAGTAGTTACAATGCCTTATCTTGATGAGTTTGTATTGAAATATAGTAAGAATTCTAAAAAATAAGAAAGTCTGTTTATAGTGAGATAGACTTTTTTTGTACAAAAAAATTAATTCTAAAACTTAGGCTTAGAATTCTAAAGTTGAAACTACAGGTTCAACTTTGTACTAAGAGACTTTTTATATAAGGCTCTTAGTACTTAAATAAATCCTTAAATATTTTAAGATACTTATGTTATAATAATACTACTTGTGTAATCTTAAATAAAAAGGAGGTATTGGATATATGATATTAATAATAGCAGAAAAACCATCATTGGCTAGAAATATAGTAAGTGCTATTGGTAATATGAAAAGAAATGATGGATTCTATTCTAATAATGAATACTTAGTATCATGGGCTTTTGGTCATCTATTTAGTTTAGCAGATATTGAAGAATATGAAGATGTACCTCCTAAAGAGATAAGATGGAAGATGGATAATCTACCATGTTTTCCTAAGAAGTTTAAATTTAATTTAAAGAAAGATGCTAGTAAACAAGTAGATGCTGGTGTTCAAAAACAATTTAATATAATAAGTACTTTAGTAAATAGAGAAGATGTAGTAAAAATAGTTAATGCAGGCGACTCTGATAGAGAAGGAGAAATAATAGTAAGACTATGTATTGAGAATGCTTTGAAGACTGAAAAAGAAATATATAGATTGTGGCTACCAGATCAAACAAGTGAAACTATTAGTCAAGGCTTAAAGGAAATGAAACTAGATAGTGAATATGATAATTTAGCTAATGAAGGTTTTGCTAGAACTTATATAGATTGGTTATATGGTGTTAATTTAACTAGATATGCAACGCTAAAAACTGGTACACTGCTTCGAGTAGGTAGAGTAATTATTCCAATAGTAAAAGCTATTTATGATAGAGATATGGCTATTAGAAATTTTGTACCAGAAATGTATTATGGTATGTGGAGTAATGAAGAAACTAATGGTGAATTAGTAGAGTTAAATAGTAAAGAAAAGTTTGATAAAAAAGACCAAGTAAAGGCTCAAGCGTTATGTGATAAATATAATAGTGTAGATGCTATTGTTAAAGATAAAAAGGTAAAAAAGGATACAATGAATTCTCCTAAGTTATTTTCTTTAACTAAGTTACAGAATTTATTGGGTAAGAAGTATAAAATACCTATGGATAAGTCTTTGGAAGTAGTACAAAGATTGTATGAAAATGGCTATTTAACTTATCCAAGAACAAATTCTGAGTATTTGGCAGTAGCTGAAAAGGATAAAGTTAAAAAGATATTGGAAAATATTGGAAAAATTGGCTATCCAGTTAAGTTTAAGGATAAGAAGACGATATTTGATGATAGCAAGATTGAGTCCCATTCAGCAATAACTCCTACTTATAAGATTCCTAGTAAGGATAGTTTAACTGAAGAGGAATTTTTAATATATCAGACTGTATTTAAAAGATTTGTTGTAGTATTTTGTAGTGATGAATGTAAAGTAGAGAAGACTGAGATAAAGATTAGTGTTGGAGATTATGAAGATTTTGTATTAAAAGGTATGACGATAGTTGAACCAGGTTGGACTAAGTTTGAAACTCCTGGTAGTAAGGATAAGATATTACCAAATTTAAGTATTGGAGATAAAGTTAATACTTTGTTTAAGTTGAAGGAGAAGGAGACTACGCCTCCGAAGCATTATACGATAGAAACTTTGAATAATTATTTGATGAATCCTTTTAAGGAAGATAAAAAAGAGTTAGATGGAAAGTTAGAAGAGATGATAGCTAATGGGGAGGAAGTTGATGATACTGAGGATTATAAAGCAATATTCGAGGGATTAGAACTTGGTACTGAAGCTACTAGAACTGGTATTATAGATAATGCTAAGAGATCAGAATATATTGCTTTAAAAAAGGATGTGTATACGATATTACCAGCAGGTGAATTTTTAATAAATTCTTTAATGCAGATGGAGATTTCAATGGATAAGTATAAGACTAGTGAGATGGGTAAGGCATTGAAGAAGGTTTATCGTGATGAGATTACAGTTGAAGACTCGGTAGCTTTGGCTTGTAAGGAGATTCAAGAAGTATTTACGAAGAAGGAAGTAGCTATTGAAAAGGATACTGATATTGGTTTTTATGGTGATGTAGTTGGTAAGTGTCCATTGTGCGGTAGTGATGTTGTGAAGAATAGATATGCTTATGGATGTAGAGACTATCAAAATTGTAAGTTTAGAGTAAGTACGCAGATTTGTGGTAGATGGATTTCTAAGAGTAATGTAGAGAAGTTGTTGAGTGAAGGGGCAACTTCTAATATTGAAGGATTCATTTCGAAAAATGGTAAGAATTTTAATGCTAGATTGAAGTTGGATGAAGAAAAAAAGGTAGTGTTTGATTTTAGTAATTAAGCTTTATTTTTAAATGTTGATATTAAGTAATAATTGATTATTAAAATTGATTTTTGTAATAAAGAAAGTACTAGAATTTATGTTTTAGTGCTTTTAAAATGGTTAAAAAATAAGTTTAATAAAAAGCCTTTCCTTAGGAGAAAAAGTGTATTAAAATACTCGATTGAGACGACTTATATTAGATGTTTTAAACCTTACTTTTTTATATAAAGAAGGTGGTCCTATGAAAGGAAAAACTTATGGAATACTTAGTTATTCTAGTAGTTATATTAGTAATTTTAGAAAAACTTTTCAGGGGAGAATAAAAAAAGAACAAATGAAAACATCTAATTAGCGTTAGATGTTTTCGTTCCATAAACGGATCAAGAAACGTCTGACACGATAAGACGTCTCTTTTTATATCCAATTATATTATACTATAAATTAAAAAATTTATAAATAGTATATATTTATTTTTACCAATTACTGGATGAGATGGTATAATACAAGCAATAGGTGATGATATGTTTAATTGATGACATAAAAAAAGACGGCTAACCGTCCGTCACACATAGTTGTGAGCATTTAGGCTTAAGCTTTATTTTAACTCTCTATGTCATCTTAAATGGTATTAAGATAACTTAATACTAACAAAAAATTGGAGGTAAGTCAATATGGAAAGAAAATATAACATAGGTCTTGATATAGGAACTACATCTGTTGGTTGGGCAGTTGTTGAATCTGAGACTCAAAAAGTTATAAGAAAAGGTAAAGGTAAAGATAGGAAAGCATTATGGGGAGTAAGATTGTTTGAAAAAGCATCTACTGCTGCTGAAGGAAGACGTGGATTTAGAAACACTAGAAGAAGATATGATAGAAGAAGAGAAAGAATAAGTCTGTTACAAAAAGAATTTGAAAGTGAAATAAATAATGTTGATGTTAATTTCTTTAAAAAATTAGAAGAGTCAAAATATCAAGAGAATGATACGGCTAATAAAACAATTACTTTAACTAATGAAGAAAGAAAACAAATTAGAGAATATTATAAAAAGTATCCAACTATTTATCACTTAAGAAATGAACTTGTAAATAGTAAAGAAAAAGCTGATATAAGATTAGTATATCTTGCTTTACATCATATGATTAAATATCGTGGTAATTTTTTATATGATGTTGATAATTTTAATATTAATGACTTAAATGTTGAACAAAAGTTAAAAGATATATTTAATTTATTAATAGAAATGTGTTCTAATTTGGAATTTAATGAAAATTTAGATGATGTTTTGGATTTCGAAGAATTAAGTAATATCTTAGTTTCTGGTGTTAAAAGCGATATCAAAGCTTATTTAGAAGAGTCTTTAAAGTTAGTTTGCAATAATAAAAATTTTGTTAAAGAGTTTACAAAAATGATTATGGGATATAAATTCTCTTTAGCAAAAATATTTTCTTTAGAAGATATAGAAAAGGATTTATCTATAAGTTTTGATGGCAGTGATTATGATGATAAATATTCCGAGATTGTTAATATGCTTGGTGATTTGATTGAAATTCTTAAATTATCAAAAGAATTATATGATTGTATCTTTTTGAAAAAGTTGTTTAAGGGAAGTAAAAGTACGAGTATATCATCATTGATGATTGAAAAATATGAGCAACATAAGAGAGAATTAAGATTTTTAAAAGAGTTGTTTGATAGTGATAGAAAAGTTTATAATAAATTTTTTAGAAATCCGAAAGAATTAAAGAAAGACGATGACAAATGTTTGTATGAAAAATATATTCATAATAAATTGTCATGGGAAGAATTAAGAAAAGAGTTAGAAAAATATATACCAGAATTTTTAGATAAATGTGATGTTTCAATTACTGATAGATGGAATGAATTGAAAGCAAATTATGATAACGATTCTTTCTTACCTAGAATAACTGATCCAGAAAATGGTAAATATCCTTATCAGTTAAATAAAGAAGAATTAATTAAAATTATTGAGAACCAAGGCCAATATTATCCATTTTTGTTAGAAAAAGTTAATGATAAATATAAAATAGTAAAAATTTTAGATTTTAAGATACCGTATTATGTTGGACCTTTGAATAAAAATAGTAAATTTGCTTGGATGAAGAGAATAGAATGTAAGGAACATATAAAGATTAATCCTTATAATTTTGATGAAGTAGTTGATAAAGAAAAAACTGCAGAAAATTTTATTACAAGGATGATTTCACATTGTACTTATTTATTAGATGAGTTTGCATTACCTAATAGTTCTATTTTGTATTGTAAATATAAAGTTATGAATGAGCTTAAGCAAATTAGAATAAATGGAATAAAAATAGAAAATGATATTCAACAAAAAATAATGGAAGAATTATTTATGAGAAGTGGTTCTATTACTGATTCTAAATTTAAAAAATATATTAAAACATTAAGTGAATATTCGATGTATGGTGATGATATTAATATTACTGGATATTCTGCTGATGGAAAGTTTGCTAATAATATGCAATCATATGTTGATTTCTTTGGAGAAAATGGAATATTTAGTGGTACTAGTTATAATGAAAAAGATGCTGATGAAATAATTAGATGGATAACTATTTTTGAAGATAAAGATATTTTAGAGAAAAAAGTTAGAGATAGTTATGTTGAACTTTCAGATAATCAAATAAAAATGATTTTAAGTAAGAAATATAGTGGTTGGGGAAGTTTATCTGAAAAATTATTATGCACTAAATATTATAAAGATAAAGAAACTGGTAATTTGAAGTCAATTATGGATTTAATGTATGAAACTGAAGAAAATTTTATGCAAATAATTAATAATGATGAGTATAAATTCCAAGAAATGATTAGGAATGAAAATAGATTGGAAGATAGTACGAAATTATCCTATAAGGTTGTTGAAGATTTGGCAACATCACCAGCTACTAAAAAAGGAATATATCAAGCTTTAAAAGTAGTAGATGAAATAGTTGATTATATGGGATATGAACCAGAAAATATTATGATAGAGATGGCTCGTGGTGAAGATAAAGTAAAAAAAAGAAAAGATGATAAGAAAAAATATTTACAAGAGCTTTATAAAAATATTGAAAATACTGTTGATAATTATAAGCAATTAAGTAGTGAACTAAATAGTTATGAAAAAATTGATACTGAAAGATTATATTTATATTTTATTCAAGAAGGTAAATGTTTATATACTGGAAAGCCTTTAAATATTAACGATTTATCGAATAGTTGTGAAATTGATCATATTATTCCTAGAAGCTTAATTAAAGATAATTCTATTGATAATAAAGCATTAGTATTAAGAGAGTGTAATCAAGTAAAAAAGGATAGTTTAGTATTACCTAGTGAATATAGAAGTTCTATAAATAAGAATTGGTGGGAACATTTAAAAAATAATGGTCTTATTAGTAATAAGAAATTTTACAGATTAACTAGAAAAGAATATAGTGATGAAGATATTGAAGGGTTTATTAACAGACAATTAGTAGAGACAAGACAGATTACTAAACATGTTGCTAATATACTAAATAATTTTTATGAAGATACAAAGGTTATATATTTAAAAGCTGGTCTTTCTCATGATTATCGTGATAGATATGAATTGTTTAAATTTAGGGAGTTAAATGATTATCATCATGCACATGATGCTTATTTGGCGGCTGTACTAGGTGAATATAAAGAAAAATATATGACTAGAAAAGTTAATTATGAAATGATAAAGGAATTAAATGCTAAAATAAGAGAACTTGGTAATTATGAAAAGTTAAAATATGGTTTTGTTATTAATAGTTTGGATTCAGAAGTTAATGGAATTGTGTATGAGTTATCTAAAAATATGGTAGATAAAGATACTGGTGAGTTGTTGTTTGACTCTGAAAGATTTAATAAGATAGTTGAAGATACTTTATATAGAAACGATATATTGATTAGTAGGAAGACTGAGATTAGAAGTGGTGAATTTTATAATCAAACTAAGCAAAAAAAAGGTGGTAAAGGTGTTCCTTTGAAAGCTAATATGCCGATTAATATGTATGGTTCTTATACTAGTTTGAATCCTTCATGTGCTGTAATGGTTAGTTATACAAAAAAAGGTAAAGAAAATAAAAAAATGGTTGGCTATCCTATTTATTTAAATGGAATGTCATATGAAGACAGGATTCAGTATTATAAAAATCTTTTGGGTTTGAATGAAAATGATTGTGTTGAAATTGATAAGAAGAAGATACCTTTTTATTCATTAATAAATTGGAATGACCAAATTTGTTATTTGGTTGGCGCTTCGGATAGAGTAGAAGTATGTAATGCAAAACAATTTAGATATTCAAAAGAGTTTATGAAAAAGTATAAGTATTCTTTTAATGTTTTATTTAATAAAGCAAAATGTGATGATGAAGAAAATTATGGAATATCTTTAGATGAAGTTATTACTTATATTGTTGATAAAATTGAAAAAGATTATGTTTTATTTAGCAATTTAGTTGAAGAATTAAAAGAGATAGTTAGTTATAAAGATTATTCATCATTTAATATTCAAGAAAAAGAAAATATAATTAAACAACTTACTTTGTTATTAAATTGTCGTAGTGATAATGCTAATTTTAAATTTTTAAATGATAAGTATTCAAGTGCATTTGGAAAGAAAAATGGTCGTACAATAGAAAATTGTGAAATTTCAAATTTATCTGTTACAGGCTTAAAGGAAAGTAAGTATGAGTTTTAGAACTGTTGTTATTACAAAACAATCTAAGATAAGCTATAAAAATAGATTTTTAGTTGTTAAACAAGATAATGATGAAAAATATATTCATTTATCAGAGATAGATACTATCATAGTAGATTCTATATCAGTATCTATTTCTGCTTATCTTTTAAAAGAGTTATCAGATAATAAAATAAATATTATATTTTGTGACGAAAAGCATAATCCATTTGGAGAGTTATCTTCATATTATTCAAGGCATAATTCGAGTAAAAAAATTAGAGAACAGATAGCTTGGAAACAATCTGATAAAGATAAATTATGGGCTAGAATAGTGAAAAATAAAATTGTTAATCAAGCAATGATGTTAAGAAAAATAGATTCAGATAAATATGACTTAGTGTTGAGTTATGCTGATGAAGTTGTTAGTGCTGATAAAACTAATAGAGAAGGTCATTCCGCTAAAGTATATTTTAATGCATTATTTGGAATGGATTTTGTTAGAAATGACGGAGATAGTATTAATGCAGCTTTAAATTATGGATATGCAATTTTATTATCAACGGTTAATAAAGAAGTTGTTAATAATGGATATTTAACTCAATTGGGTGTTCATCATAAAAATGAGTTTAATGAATTTAATTTAACCTGTGATTTAATGGAACCTTTTAGAGTTATTATAGATAATTTTGTCTATTATAATCAAGGAAGAGAGTTGGATACTAATTTAAAATTGGATATTGTAAATATTTTTAATAATACTTATAAATATCAAGGTAAGAATTATGTATTAAAAGATATTATTACGATGTATGTTAAGAATACTTTAAGTTCTATTGATGATATAGATAATTATAAGGATTTTGTATATTATGAGGGATAGAGTTATGAGAACTATGGTATTTTTTGATTTACCTAATATTTATGCTAAAGATAAAAGAAATTATTTGAAATTTAGAAAGTATTTATTGAATGAGGGTTTTATAATGATGCAAGAATCTGTTTATTCAAAGTTAGTGTTAAATTCTCAACAATCTGATTTATTGATAGAAAGATTAAGGAAAAATGCTCCTAAAAAAGGCTTAATACAAGTTTTAACAATTACTGAGAAACAATATTCACAAATAGAATTTATAATAGGTGAGAGTAATTCTAAGATTGTTGATAGTGAAGATAGGTTGATAGTACTATGAATATGAAGATAGAATATTTTGATAATATTGTTAATTTTTATCATGATAATATTAATGTTATTGAGATTGAAAATAAGAAATATTTTTATAGATTTGTTAATGATTTGTATTCTATAGTTAATAA
Source organism: uncultured Muribaculaceae bacterium (assembly GCA_964545885.1). Classification (GTDB taxonomy): domain Bacteria; phylum Bacillota_I; class Bacilli_A; order RF39; family UBA660; genus Coprovivens. Next base: position 50,780 of record CAZJHG010000004.1, read on the forward strand.
TGGATATACTGATGATATTACTTTTTTTGATGAAACTACTGAAAAAAATATGAATGGTAAAATAAAGTTATTTGTTGATTTCTTCGATTTTAAATTTGATTCCAAAAAGTATGCTACTGATATTAGTAAGTTTGTTAATGAATCGATAGATAACGAAAATAAAGATGCTTTAGTGTCTTTGTATAATAAGATTGTTAAAATTTATAATAAAATTTTGAATGATGTTGATTTACCATTGACTGTTGAAACAGATATTTCTATTGAAACAATTACAAAGTTAGTTAAAGTTGGAATTGATAGTAAAAATGAATTGTTGGATAATTTATTTTTGTTAATTGACTTAGAAAAAACTTTAAAAAGCAATAATATGTTAGTGTTTGTTAATTTGAAGCAATATTTAAGTAAGACTGAATTAGTGGAGTTATATAAATATTCCATATATAATAATATTTTTATTTTACTTATAGATTCGCAAGCTTATGGTGGTACGTTAGAATATGAAAAAAAGCTTATTATTGATGAAAATCTTGATGAATTTGTGATATAATATAGGTAGTTGATATAGATGAATGCCATTTATAAAGTATTATTACTCTATGATAATATGGATGTGGACTTGAAATTTGAGGTTTTAGGTCTATGTCATCTTAAATGGTATTAAAAC
>CAZJHG010000004.1:51543-59098 GCA_964545885.1 uncultured Muribaculaceae bacterium
TGTGGACTTGAAATTTGAGGTTTTAGGTCTATGTCATCTTAAATGGTATTAAAACAAGTAGTAGTTGTGTAGATTACAAAGAAATGTTTTAGGTCTATGTCATCTTAAATGGTATTAAAACTACACAACCGAATTAATGCTGAGTCGCGTGGTTTTAGGTCTATGTCATCTTAAATGGTATTAAAACTAAAGCACTATCGTTAATTACGTTATACATGTTTTAGGTCTATGTCATCTTAAATGGTATTAAAACTGGTATTTACATCTCCTCTATCGGTGACGCGTTTTAGGTCTATGTCATCTTAAATGGTATTAAAACCTATTCCTCTTAATCCTGTTGTAATTAATAGTTTTAGGTCTATGTCATCTTAAATGGTATTAAAACAAAAATGAATGAATTAAATGAAATTGAAACGTTTTAGGTCTATGTCATCTTAAATGGTATTAAAACATCGCGACGTAGATACTATTTACGCGATATGTTTTAGGTCTATGTCATCTTAAATGGTATTAAAACTTACTAGCTATGTTCATGTTCAATAAGATAGTTTTAGGTCTATGTCATCTTAAATGGTATTAAAACTGATTTAAGAAAAGAACAAATAAGAGATTTGTTTTAGGTCTATGTCATCTTAAATGGTATTAAAACCTAACTACATAATTTAAATTTTCTTTAATTGTTTTAGGTCTATGTCATCTTAAATGGTATTAAAACTTGTGTTGATGTTTGATAACCAGCATTTTGTTTTAGGTCTATGTCATCTTAAATGGTATTAAAACGAGGACATTCGTATTCACCTTCTTCTTTATGTTTTAGGTCTATGTCATCTTAAATGGTATTAAAACGTGATAAATAATGTTAAAATCAGAACTTATGTTTTAGGTCTATGTCATCTTAAATGGTATTAAAACCTAATAAGTCAGTAATTGACAATCAGAATCGTTTTAGGTCTATGTCATCTTAAATGGTATTAAAACTAATTTTACTATTTGAAACATCAAAGATAAGTTTTAGGTCTATGTCATCTTAAATGGTATTAAAACTTTACGCTTACGTGATTGATTTAACCATGCGTTTTAGGTCTATGTCATCTTAAATGGTATTAAAACGAATTATCAGTTTTATTACTTGCAGTTAATGTTTTAGGTCTATGTCATCTTAAATGGTATTAAAACGTATTAATAACAGAAGTAATGAAATTCCATGTTTTAGGTCTATGTCATCTTAAATGGTATTAAAACCTAGTTTCATTATTGATTAATATTGAAACTGTTTTAGGTCTATGTCATCTTAAATGGTATTAAAACAGGAATTTACTTTATGTAGACCATTTCACTGTTTTAGGTCTATGTCATCTTAAATGGTATTAAAACAAGGACATTCGTATTCACCTTCTTCTTTATGTTTTAGGTCTATGTCATCTTAAATGGTATTAAAACAATATTAGTTCTTTTTTCTTTAAAAAAAGTGTTTTAGGTCTATGTCATCTTAAATGGTATTAAAACCCTTTCCAAAAAATAAACTACCTATAAAAGTTTTAGGTCTATGTCATCTTAAATGGTATTAAAACTTTCTTATAATACCCTTCCCACAAACCTTTGTTTTAGGTCTATGTCATCTTAAATGGTATTAAAACAGATTGTTCTGAAGAAGTTAATTGTCTAAAAAAAGAGTTATATTTATTTTATAAATATGTTATGAAAATAATGATTTTAAAATAAAAAAAGTGCTAAATTTAATTGTTTAGTGCTTTTTAAGTGTTAAAAAATATAAATAACTTGAAATACGAAGTTGATTTTTGTTATATTGTGTTTATTTTTTTGAGATGTGTTATAATTAAAATAATAAAAGGAGACTAAAATAATGGAAAATAATAAAAATAAATATTTAATAACTGTTGCTATTATAATTATCTTATTACTATGTATTTTGTTTGTATTTATTTTAAATAAACAAAAGGATAGTGAAAGTAAAATAGATTTGAAAGAAAGTGAACAGGAAATAACTAATATATTGAAAAAATATTATATAAATAACGGTTTATTGGATGAAGATAATTTAAAAGAATGGAATTTTACTAATGTTACTGAAGTTGAATATAGTTCTGATACATCATTAGTATATTATGAGATAATAGGAAATTATTCTTGTAAAGATAATTCGTCTAGTTGTGTATATTTAGAACAAGTAGATGATTCGTCAGATAATGTTTATTCTTATAAGGTATATATTGGTTTGGATGAGAATAAGGAAATAAAATCAATTTCTGGGGCCTTGAGCAAAGCAGAAGAATAGTCAATTTAAAACTTTTTAAAAGATGCTGTTGAAAAAAAGTACTAACCTTAGTTGTTTAGTGCTTTTTAAGTGTTAAAAAATTTTTAATAAAAAGTTTTTCTGTGTATATGGAATATGTATCTAATATTGTAAATTTATAAAAAAAATGTTACTTTTATAGTGGTGATATTATGGGATTTTTTAATAGCTTTAGAGATACCATTTTTTTAAAAGAAGATAGTACACTAGAAAGACAAATAAATGAATTATTAGAAATTAAAGATAAAGTAAAAGATAAGGATTCAATAGATAGAGACATCAAGTTACTTGAGATGGGATTATATGGTGAGAAGGAAATTGCCTTTGAATTAAAAAACGCTAATATTGGGATGTATGTTTTGCATGATATTACTATAGTTCATGAAGATTTAAAAGCACAATTTGATTATGTCATTGTTACTAAGGGATTTGTTTATTTTATTGAGTGTAAAAATTTAATCGGAAATATTACCGTTGATAGTAATGGTCAGTTTAGTAGAGAATATGTTATTAATGGTAAGAAAATAAAAGAAGCAATTTATTCACCTTATACTCAAGCTAAACGTCACAAGGAAATATTAAAAAAAAGATGGCTTAGTAAAAATAATAAGTTTATTATAGCTTTGCGTGAGAAATCTTTTGATAACTATTGGTATAAATCAATAGTAGTTTTATCAAATTCTAAATCTATGTTAAATACCAAATATGCTCCTAATGAAGTAAAGAAAAATACAGTGAGGGTTGATCAATTAGTTGATTTTATAAAAAAAGATATTGCTAATTATGATTCTGATTTATATTCAAATAAAAAGCAGATGGAAGAAATTGCTCAGTCATTTTTGGGTGTAAATGTTAGTGAGTATGTTAGTATTGCTGATAAATATAAGAATCAACTTGCAAATAATAAGAATGGAATTGTTAATGATTCTTGTCCAAAATGTGGAGGAAAGCTTGTTAAAAGAAATGGTAAGTATGGAGCATTTTATGGATGTTCTAATTATCCTGAATGTAAATTTACTAAAAAATAATTATTGGATTTAAGGGCGCTAAGTTGTTAAGTAATTTAATACATATTATAATTTTTCAGATGAGGCTATAAAAGCAATTCAAATCTGATATGAGGAAGCTATAGATAAAGGTAAAACAATGTAATTAAGAGATAATCCTTGATATTAATCTCTTTTTTATTGACGTAAACTATTATAGTAATTGTCATAATATATTGAACTTAATTTACATATTTAATATAATTAGAAAACTTGTATAAAAAGGGGTGTCTTATGAATATATTAAATAAATTAAGTGAATTAACTAGTATAGATAGTAAATATTGGATATTAATTTTTAAAACTTTAGTATTTTGGATAATATTAGATATATTGAAAAGATTATTAGTAAAAGTATTAAAAAGAATAAAAGATAGTAAGAAAGAATATGTTTATACACAAAAAATTAAAGTAATTATTTCTTTTATTAAGTTAATTGTTTTTATATTAATTTGGGCTAAATATTTAAAAGGTTTTGTTACAATAATAAGTTTTATATCAGCGGGATTTACGATTGCTTTAAGAGATATTATATTAAATTGGTTTGCAGGTATTTATATTAAGATGGTAAAACCATTTCAAGTTGAGGATAGAATTGAAATTAATAACTATAAAGGTGATGTTGTTAATATTAATACACTTAATTTCGAATTATTAGAAGTAGATAATAAAGATTTTATGGGGCAAAGTACAGGGGTTATTACTCATGTTCCTAATTCTACTATTTTTAGTTATCCATTACGTAACTATGATAAAGCTTTTAAATATATATGGAATGAGATAACAGTTAATGTACCTTTAGATTTTGATATTGAACGTGTTCGTAAAATACTGTATAGAATTGTTAATAAGAATGATGTTATTGACAAAGTACCTGATAATGTTAAGAGGGATATTCAAGATGTTTCAACTGATTATAGAATTTATTATACAGAGTATAAACCTGTAGTTTATTGTAAAGTAGTTGGAGATTATGTGGAGTATACGTTAAGGTATTTAGTTGATCCTAGAAAAGCTAGATATGTACATTCTAGTATTTGGAAACATATTTTGTTAGCGCATCAAAAAGGAGAAATAATACTATATAATAAGGATTATGATAAGGATATTTTAATAGAAAACGATGCTAAGTAGAAATATTCTAAATATTTATGCTATAATCATTATATGAGGAGGTCTTTATATGAAAAATAATAAAAAGAATAATGTAGTAAGTACTGATTCAGTTTTAGTATTAGGACTTATTGTAGTAATTGCATTTATAATAGGAATTATAAATATGAGGAAATTATCTGATGAAGTAGATAGTTTAACTAGTAGATTGACTACATTAGAAAGTAAAATTAACGGTACTAGTAGTACTGAAAGTGAGACTTATGATGTAAGTAGATTTAAAGAAATATCTATGTCTGATATTCAATCTGATTCAAAAGGAAAAACTATTGTAGTATGGCTGGGATTACCTACTTGTGGGTATTGTCAAGCTTATGCACCATTACTTGCTGATGTTGCTGATGAATATGGTATTACAGCTAGATATATAAATGTAAGTACTATGACTCAAGAAGATTATGATACTTTAGTTTCCTTAAAAGGAAAAGGCGATTATGAAAATTATGGTTCTTCATTTACAGGAACACCATTTACAATGATTATTAAAAATGGCGTTATAATAGGTGGTATTAATGGATATGTTGATTCACCATATATTGAAAGTGCATTTGAAGCAGCAGGACTTAGTAAATAGTTACTAAGTTTTTTGTTGATAAATATTATAAGTATTGATACTTATTGTAGTAATTTGATAATTTTGTTATTATATTAATAGATATTTGAAAATATAGTCAGTATGGATTAAGTCTATACTGACTTTTTCTGTTTATAAGGAGACTTTATGCAAGAAGAATTGATTAATTTGTTATCAATAACAACAGAAAGATTTATTCTTAAGAGAACTACAAGGGAAGATATTGATTTGATGATGAAATTAGATAAAAAGAAGATACACAAAGATTCTTAGGTGGTTTAAAGAATAAAAGTGTTGATGAAAGATTATTGTTTTTAGATAAAAAAGAATAAAGTGAAAAAGCATTAACCGTATATTTAGATGATGTTGCAATTGGTTTTGTTGAATTAAAAGTAGTAGGTACAGAAGCAGAAATATCTTATATATTTGATAGTGATTATACAGGTAATGTCTATTGTACAGAAGTAGTTGAAAAATTAATAGAAATAAGTTTTAATAAAATAGGTATAAGTAAAATATTCGCTTATAGTAAGATTGATAATATATCTTCAAAAAAAGTACTGAAAAAGAATAATTTTAAAGAAAATGGTACAAAGGAAGATTTTATATATTATGAATTAAGAAAAGAGGTAGGAGTATGAAAATAATTTTATTAGGTGGTAAAGCTAATAGTGGAAAGGACTCATCTGCTGAATATATGGCAGAGTATTATAGAAGTAGAGGGTTAGATGTTGTTAATATTCAGATAGCTTATTATATTAAGATGTATGCTAAGGAAATAGCTAAATGGGATGGAGATAATGAAACTAAGCCTAGACAATTATTACAAGATTTAGGTACTGAATTAATTAGAAAGCAAATAGATGAGTATTTTTTTATAAAAAGAATTATTCAAGATATAGATATATATTCTAGATATTTTGATATTATTACAATAAGTGATGGTAGGTTACCTGAGGAGTTTGCAGCTATAAAACTTGCATATCCAGAGACTGTAACAGTACATGTTACAAGACCTAACTTTACTTCAAGATTAACTAAAGATCAGAAAGCGCATGTTACAGAGGCTTTAGTAGATGAAATTGAATATGATTATGATTTAGTTAATGATGGTACATTAGATGATTTACAACTTAATACTATTGAATTAATACGTCAAATTGAAAAAGAAACTAAATTTGAAAGACACGTTGTAAAAAGACCTATTGTTAAAGAAGAAAAAGATAATAAATCTAAGAAAGGAGAGTAATCTTCTTTTTTGTTTGTTAATTAATAGGAGTTTTGTTATAATCGAGGCAGGTGATATGTATGAAACGTGTAGGAATAATCTTTGCTATGGAGGAAGAATTAGTAGAATTAAAAAAATATTTGGAGTTAGAAAAGGAATATAGTATATTTAATTTAAAATTTTATGAAGGAACTATTAGTAATGTAGATTGTATTTTAGTAGAAAGCGGAGTTGGAAAAGTTAATGCTGCTCGTACTACTCAAATACTAATTGATAACTTTAAAGTAGATTATATATTTAATATAGGAGTAGCTGGTGGAGTTACAGAATCTTTAAGTGTGGGAGATATTGTTCTTGGTGAAAAATTAGTACAACATGATTTTGATATAACAGCTTTTGATCATGAAAAGGGCTATGTACCTAGTGTTGGGGTTTATGTTGATACTGATACTTATTTATTAACACTAGCTGATTCGGTATTAAAGTCATTAGAAGATGTTTCATTTAAAAGAGGAGTTATTGCATCAGGAGATATATTTTGTACTGAACTTAAAATGAGTCAGAAAATAAATAGTAAATTTAATGCTTTATGTGTAGAAATGGAAGGGGCTAGTATTGCACAAGTTTGTTATTTGAGTCATATTCCATTCTTAATTATTAGAAGTATTTCAGATGTACCAAATAATAATAATGTAGTAACATATGAAGAATTCTTAAGTAGTAGTTGTAAGGTAGTTGCTAAAGCTATGAATGAAATATTAAAGAAATTAAAGGAAGATGAAATGTAGTTTTATCTTTTTTTGAATTATAGGAGATGATATATTATGGAAAAAGTTGAGGCAAAGGAGTATTTAGGTAAAAGTGTAAAGATTATAATTGATAGACAACTTGGTACAAGACATCTTAAACATGATTTTATGTATATGGTAAATTATGGGTATGTACCTGGTACTATTAGTGGTGATGGTGAAGAATTAGATGCTTATTTACTAGGTGTTTTTGAGCCTGTAGAAGAATATGAAGGAATAGTTATAGCTTATATACATAGAACGAATGACGATGATGATAAATTAATTGTTGTACCAAAGGGAGTAGATTATTCTGATGATGCTATTAGAGCGTTGACAGAGTTTCAGGAAAGATTTTTTGAATCAGAAATAGTAAGATAGTTAGTGTAGAATAAGTGTGGAGGTTTTTCTCCAAAAAAGATTTATAATTTA